>JANYDV010000150.1 GCA_025363505.1 Bacteroidota bacterium | reverse complement strand
GGTTGCGCATACGATCATCTCTCGGAGATCACTATTCCGCTATCCGATAAATTTTCTGACATCCAAGAGCGAGTAATTTCCAAAACGTGCGCAATTTCGGGTTGTCACAGTCAGGAAGATCAGAAAGCACTGTTGTCGTTGGTCGATTCAGTATCGTATCGTAATTTATTGACCCATAAAATCGAAAACGAAGAAGCCGTATTACTCTATCGTGCATTAGTAGTCCCCGGAAAGCCTGACTCAAGTTTTCTCTATCAAAAAATAGCGGGTCGTCCTCCTGTTAAACAAGGTGAGCAAATGCCTCAACGCTTAAATCCACTCTCGCAATCGGATATCAACGCCATTAAGAGTTGGATCTTGCGCGGCGCTCCCAACGATTAAACCAACGTATCTCGTATTTTACCACAAATTTTCTAGATTTTCACTAAAAAGTGTGAATGATATAACAAAATTTGGAAATTCTATAATAATTTCTGCATCACGGAGTCGTAAGTTTGTATAAGAAACAATAAGTACGATTGTAATTATTGAAATTCGAATGGATATGACTGACAGGAACATAGTAAACGATGACATGAGCAAGGAGTTGCCCGGTTATCCCATCTATCCACCGGAAGAGGATATCTATTCAAAGAATAAGAAGGCAGAGGATGTTGATCCAACAGACGTGCTTGGAGAAGAGCAACAATCTCTCAATAGCGATCTTGATGTGCCCGGAGCTGAGCTTGATGACAAGCAAGAGGCAATAGGGGCTGAGGATGAGGAAAACAATTATTATAGCTTAGGTGGTGACGACCATAACGATCTTGAGGAAGATAGAACTTGATCGCTTGATGAACTCATTTTTATAAACGGTTTCTAACTATATTTTATTATGGGAAATTTACTCTATATCGTCGCAGTCATTTTGATCATCCTTTGGTTGATCGGCTTTATTGGATACAGCGCAGGCGGACTTATCCATATTTTGCTTGTGATTGCTATTATCGCTATTCTGTTGCGCTTGATTAGTGGCAGACGAGCTGTTTAATAATTAATATTATCATATTTATTCATAGAGAAAATGAAAAACTCAGGAAATGTTGTATTAGGAGTTCTTGCCGGAGTTGCCTTAGGCGCCGCGTTGGGTGTGCTTTTTGCCCCGCACACCGGACGAGTTACCCGTCGCATTATTCGCAAGAAGGGGAATGAACTCACTGATGATTTTACTGAGAAAATCGAAGATACACTCAATGAAATCAGTGAGACTATCAACGATAAATATGAGTCGCTTAAAAGTGACGTCAAAGCACGCTTGAGCTAAACAGCACAAGCACAAACAATTGTCGAGATCAGTTGTTAACTCAGCGGATCTTTAGACACATAGAATGATGATGGGAAAGCCTCGCCACTCGGCGGGGCTTTTTTTTTGTATTTTATAATTTTGTTGTGGGCGGTTCAAACGTACAATAATCTCAAGTAGTATCCTCCTTTAGCTCGAAGTCTTGATTTTCTTAGCTCTTCGAAAAATTGTTGTAGATTTGTCTTGTTAGTTCAGCATCATCATTCTATTTCGGAGATACCGCTATGAAATATCCATTGGTTTTTTGTCGCAACACACATTTTGCTTATTTTCTTGGGTTATTACTCTTCCTTTCACCGCTAACAATGGTGAAGGCTCTGGGGCTTACTGCTCCGATCAAAATCAAAATCGAAAGCAATCATAGTATCGAAGCCGGGAAATCGGCAACGATTAATGTGACAATCGTTGATGCTGATAACAACCCTGCGCCGACTGCCAACGATATAACGATCACCGTTCATGTGCTTTGGTCCAGTGGAAAAGAAGCTGATTTTAATGTGCCAATCAAAAGCGGTTCAACATCGGCGATGCTCACAGTTGCGATGAAAGCACCGGGTCTCTGCAAGTTTACGGCAAAAGAGGCTCAGCTCTTGCCGGCAAATGCTTTTATCATTATTTTGAACCCGAATCTTCAAAAAACGACAGCATTGAGATCAATGAGTTTGAGAAAGAGCCCGCGAATGCGCGGACCTGATGAAGCCACAAGTATTGACGAACCGACTCCGACAATGGAAGTGCATTCCGGAGGACAGGATATTATTATTATGCATTCGGCACGCTCAGTGCTTGCTGACGGAAAAGACCCTGCAAAGATTGAAGCGTTTATGACTACACCTGCAAATCGGCAGATGCAAATAAGATTGCATAACACCCTCGGTACTCTCACTTCGGATGTACTCACAATTCCAAAAGATTCGGTCTATGGTTCGACGACGTTGGTTTCAAATATCCCCGGCGCCGCAAATGTATCAACACCGGCGTTAGTGCCTTGCCCGCATGATGTGCCATTTACGGTGAAGTTTATTTCGCCTATTGTCGGCATCAAATGTATGGCGAGTCCACCGTCAATTTCGTTGATTGATAACACCGACATCCTTGTAACACTTGTTGATGAGCATGGCAACGAACGCACGACTGATTGCGCTCGCGTAGTTTCGTTTGCTATTGACGAAGGAAGAGGAGAGTTTTCGAAAACTGAGCTTACCATTGACTCGGGGCGTTCGCAAGTTCGGGCAACATTTGTGCCAACAAAGCTCGGGGCAATGAGTATAACGGCGATGACCCCTGATCTGCATTCACAAAAAACAGGATTCAGTGTTTCGTGGCCTCTGATGCAACTCATCTTTTCTATACTTGGTGGTGTTGCCGGAGGGTTTATTGCAAAGCTTCGCTCGAACACGGAGCATTGGAGAATAC
>JANYDV010000143.1 GCA_025363505.1 Bacteroidota bacterium | reverse complement strand
ATAATATAGGTATTTAATAAACCATAAGGATTTGCAGTCGAGAATGAAATAGCGGGACCTTCGATATGTCCGGTAAAAGGATTGAGACCGGCGCCGGTAAGATTCAGAATGTTCGCAGCGTTTTGCGGGTCGGGCACCTGTTTACTGACCGGAGTATAAATATCAATGATTCCATCACCACCTGCGCTAACAGTGTGGTTGTTATCATCATAAGTAAATTTATCTTCGGCGGCAAACAATTTATAAGGCGAGAACAAACCACCACCGATAGTCTGATCATATTTTCCGTAATGATCATTGACGTGGTTATAGCCAACCGTAAACTCGATCAGACCGTCAACTCCACCTTCGCCGAGAGCGGTATTACCACGCAATGTAAAAAGATTATCGAACGAATTGAGAGCCGGAAGTTCGGCAGCATCACCATACGCAAGATTGATTCCATTAAACTGACGGCTCGCCGAAGAAAGCACCGCGTCAGCATTCATCTTAAATCCAAGCAAGTCAAACGTCAATTTTGCCGTAGCCGAACGAGAATAATATTTCGTGTGTGGCAACTGACCGGTTGTGTTACCATAAGGGTCAATAATGTTCAGACCCGAGTTTGTACCTGCTCCCGATGTCGGTGAGTTGGTAAAGTCTCTGGTAAATGTTTTGCCGGTAATAAAATATTTAAGATCTTCACTAAAGAGCGGACCACCGAGCGCAACTTCCATAATACGATCCCCTGCCCCGAGCTGTTTATACCCATTGCCCGAAGAACCGAACAATGCGGCAAGCTCGCCACGATAATGTGCCGAGAACTCAAAATTTAATCCGCCAGCTTTTGTTTGCGTGTTAATAGTACCGCCTGTCGAATTGCCCTTCGAAGCATCTCCGCCGGCAGTGGTTACGTTTACTTCTGAAACCGCAAACTTTGAGACCGAAGTTTGCAAAATACTGGTACCGCCACTGACAACGTCATTCGTTTCGACGTTATTAAAACGGATCGAGTTAGATGTACCACGACTACCGTGAACAGCAAACCCACCGTTACTTCCGTCACGTACAAGACCCGGAGTCAGCGCAACAACCTGATCAACATTCTGACGACCTGCCGTTGATTGTATTTCGGCAGAACCGAGTTTCGTACCAACGTCGGTTTTTGTTTTTTCTACTAAACGAACCGCTTCGACGATAATCGTATCACTGGCTTTGGTCGAAAGCTTAAATTTCAACTCGGTCGTAATATCCGATTTTACGCGGACGTTTTTGATAGTCTGCGGCTCATAGCCTGCATACTTTGCGACAACCGTATAATTTTCTCCCGGAGAGACGTTAATAATAACACCCGTACCATCAGCTTTGGTAAAAGTACCCTGTTTGGTTTCGAGCACCTGTACGCTGGCACGAAGCAGGGCTTCGCCGGTTTTGTTATCAACGATCGTAGCTTTGATCTTCCCCGGTTGCGCCAAGACAGAGGTTGCAAAACCTGCTGCAAGCAATACTAAAATGATTGACGCTTGTTTAGCGACACGAAACACGTTTGTTTTTACCATGAGGTTCAACATATCAATTACCTATATTTATTGGTAGTGATGGACATCGTTACCGCAGCACAACTCAACAATTCCACCATCGCGTACAACTCGTATGACTATTCTATAAACACACAAACAACACAAAAGTAGTAATGAACAAACCTCCATACTGTGAGACAATATGGAGGTTAGTCAAGAACTTATCGAACGATCGTTAACAGACGTGAGTCGGTCTCGGTGCGAGTTCTGATCGTATAACGATACACACCCGGAGATAGTGAGCCGCTTGTGAGCGACACATTATGATTTCCCGAAGTCATCGTACCTGAAAAAATGGTCTTGACCGAACGCCCAAGTACATCTTCAAGAGTCAATGTTACTTCACCGCTCTGAGAAAGAGTTACCGGGATCGTGGTCGAAGCTGACACAGGGTTCGGGTAGTTCTGTCCGAGAATATTCGAAGCAACCAACTTGCCATTTGAAACTTTGGTGCGTTGGATTGACTGGTGATACCATGTATTGAATGTCCAGCCTGCGGTCTCAAATCCAAACAATTGCCCACCAACACTATCGGCAGCAAAACAAACTTGATAGTTGGTCTGTCCGCCACTCGAAGGATTGATGTATGCAGTTGATGGATGGTGGAAATCAAATTTGCTCTCGACCGGCGCCGCTGGATCGTTTGCACGGAAAGGTGCAGGTTCTGACCAAGTCTCTCCATTGTCTTTGGTCTCCTGAAAATAGATATTCCGGAAAAGATAGGTTTTCATAAGACCCTTACCATCCTGATCAACCATCTGTTCGTCACCATCTTGGAACGTAGAATAGAACACCATAAAATTATCCGCCACCGAGGAGAGTGCAACCGTAGCCTCGGAAACGAAGGGGTTTCCTGTTGGCTCAATATTAGAACCAGCCGCCGGTGCGGTAAAATACGTACCGGTGTTCACGATCGTTACGTTTCCAACAAAAGTTGTATCAAACATCGTAAGAGATGAGAACGCGACAGCAGAGCCATTAACATTCAAGACTTTGACGCTCGTATCGCCCATACCCCAGTATAAGATCATTGCAGTATAAGGATAGAATGTATTCTGCCCAAGCAACTGATAATCAGTCTGCCACATAAAGTGTTGTCTGCCGGTCTTATCATAAAAGAAATCGAATCCGTCATAATCGGCAAGTGCTGAGCCTGCAGGTCCGCTTACGTCAGGGACATAGAATGGTGTATAGACAGGAGTCCAACTAGCACCACCGTCATTTGATTCAACGAAGTATAAACTACGATTATTGTTATCAGATTGTGCCCAGAACACACCAAGTTTTCCGGTCGAAGAGATATGTATGATGTCTTGTCCACCAGCACATTTAGCGGTCGAGCCATCACCACCCGGACGGACTTTCCAGCCGTTCCAAGTTGCACCGCCTGTTTGGTCAAGCGAAAACGTACCAAATTCTAACGGTCCGCTCGAAGGTGTAGCGCCCTGTGGCAAGATACAACCAAGTACATAGAGCTTATCCTGAGCGGCAGAAACTACTATCGATGGAAATCCTATGTTTTTTAATGAGCCATCGCTTGCTTTACGATCTGCTTCAAATTTCTTAAAATTTCCGTCGCCGGGATTGCCTTGTTCAATAAAAATTTGTGTGTACCAAACAGTATCAACGCCTGCCACATTTGGTCCGCTGTGAGCAGAGATGATCGGGACGTATTTTCCGGCACGTTTGTATAAGGTAATATCAGGATATCCCAAACGACCCGTGCTTATCAACACCGGAGCAGTCCAATGCACACCACCATCAGCACTATAGGTATACTGCACACGACGACTGGTGTACGCATGTCCCTTTAAAGACATGGTATCCGCTATGGTATTATCGGTTTGAATTGTTGCAATAAAGTGGATCTTGTTCGGATCGTCAGGATCAACAGCCGTGAAGTGGGTCGCGCGGCTATTAGTTGTAATATCAAAACGAGAAGAGATAGGGATGGTGTTCGCACCACTAATATCTACGAGCGTTGAAAGGGGTGCGGTCGGGAAATAGGTGTTCTGTTGGTTCGACGAACCGGAAGTTGCAGTTTGTTCGCCACGTGGTTGAACTGTGGCGCGTTGTGTAAAAGCATTAGACAGCTTCCCCGATTGTTGCCCGCCCGATTGTTGCCCGTAGGTAAGGCTTGACAACATCATAAACATCACGACTAATAACGTAGAGTATCTTTTCATCGAAGTACAAATATATATAGGTGAACAGATCACATCTCAGAACTGCAAATTACGCAATTTTTTAGCGGAATCTACAAATATCTCACTAAAGACAAGAACACACAACCTCACTCAAAGTTGCGAATGACGACGATCTTACTTTTTAGCAACCAGTGATCGCAAATAACTCGAAAGTCGCTTGACACCAATTCCACTGACAACAGAGACACCAAACAGCAATTCGCCTCCGCTAAATTCCGCTTTCAGGTACTTTTCGTGCGCCGAGATATCCTTTTGCTTGACTTTATCGATTTTTGTTAATATCACGAACCACGGCTTCCCTTGCCCGACAAGCCACTCGAGTGCCGTTATATCATTTTCAAGCCCTTCATGACGAGCATCGATAAGTATGCCGATCGCCGTGAGTTCGTCTCGACCGCTGACATATTCGTCCATAATCCCACGCCACACATCTCGGTCTTTCTTCGAACGTGCCGCATAGCCATAGCCGGGAGTATCGACGATATAGTATTTATCGGGAAAAAGATAATAATTCAAACTTTGCGTTTTGCCCGGCTTGCCACTGGTACGGGCAAGTTGTTTGCGAGAGGCAAGCGCGTTGATCAGCGATGACTTCCCCACATTCGAGCGTCCGATAAAAGCGATCTCCGTCGTCCCATCGGTCGGCAGGTCTTTCAGATTAAAAACTGATTTAGTAAATTCAGGTATCTTGCTCACACAGTGTTCGTTCGTTAGTGTAAGGTAACGAGATTTCCGAAGTTATTGTCGCAGAAGTATTATAATTACAATTTTGTTTGTACAAGTGAGGAGCCAAGAACCGTTACTCACTTTTTTATGCTGAGTGACTTTGAGAGATTTATACTAATTCTAAACCAAATTACGTCGTGTAATTTTGAGCAACGAACCTACGATTCTGGAAAGTACAAACAGAACTCTATTGAGTCATTTGGAATGAATACATATACTCATTATCCATGATAAAAATACGGTGTTCATCATCCACATAAAACCCATCATCCATAACTTGACTAGATCTATTTACACTTTGTACAGTATTATAGAGATTTAAGGTATATGTAAGCGTCCCGGAAAGAACATTCACACCGAAAATCCAGAAATCATCACTGAGGAAATAGATGATATTACCAACTAGTACTGGCGGGGGAGAAATCACAAATGAATGAAAGTCTGAGCTATTCTCGCTGAGAACTGTTTTCCATAGATATGAATGTTTTTGTTGATCAATACCATAGCATTGTGTCATTCCACCTTTATAATCAAGAGCCATTGCACAAGATTGAGAAAATCTCAGTTGATAGGGTGATTCACTTAAGCCATGTTTATCGGGATCGCCCGAACGCCACAAAATATTACCTTCACGATCAAGCCAAGTTAATGCATTACCGGTCTTTACCAATAATGTATCATTGATCGCCAGAATATTTCCCTGTGCAATATTAGTAAAGAATTCTGTCGTTGATGCTGAATTAGTAGCGTAAGGAGAGTAATTGTTTGCCATTGGGGGAAGAAGTTTATTCCATAGCAGCACTCCACTGGTAGCATCAAAGCATGCAATGCTACCATCGTGATCGAGACCGGACTTCCAAAAAAGACTCGCTCCATAACGTGAAGGCACATAAATGCGTCCATTTGAATATACAGGGCAACCATTCCAGTTACCGCCTTTTCCTCTAGTGGTATAGGCAGTTGAGTCAAGTAAAGCACCACGTGTTCTCCAAATGATTGTGCCTGATGTTTTACTGATTGCAAATAATTCTCCGGTATCCCAGGAAGTAACATAAAGCACATTTGGGGATTGGGAAAAATCGTTGAAATATACCTCATGAAAACTGGATATACCGGGAGG
>JANYDV010000128.1 GCA_025363505.1 Bacteroidota bacterium | reverse complement strand
CGATCCCCGGAGTGATCCTTGACTCAAAGAGTCTTTCTCCGATGAGCCGTGACACATCATATAATCCGGTAAACGGACAGCATACAGTGGTGATTACCAGAACCGGTACATCAGGGAAGTTTAGCTACAATGCCTTGATTACTTATGTCTATACATTTTTTGATGCAAGCGGTAATTTCACGAAAGACTTTGTCAAAGGCTCGACCGATAAGATTACTGTTGCCGTTTCAAAACTCAAGAATAAAGAATACGGCGATCGTCTTGATGTCGAAGACACAGCAAGCGGCGCTTGGGTAATTAGCAATATCATCTCGGGTATTCCGCTCCTAAACGGCACATACAGCCGAAATGGTGTAAGCACATTCCACACCACCTCAAATGGTGATCGGACTTTTACTCATGCGATGACGATGAATTTCCTAAGTGATACACTGATCGAGAAGAATGAGGGTTCGCTCAAGCATTCATTCTTAAAAGGACCCGCAACTTCGCATTTCACCGCGACGACCAGTAAAGGCACAAATATTGTTCGTGATACCAAGATCACTTTTAATGGTGATGGTACTGCCACACTGGAGATTACTCGCACCAGCGGCGACGGATCGGTTGATATTTATACAGTCGATACCAAAGTTGGACTCTGGTTACGCAAAGGAAGATAACGTACACAACAACCAACACAACGCAGTCCGCCCGCAATGGCGGACTGTTGTTTTTAAACACACTATTATTCTTTCGTTGAATTAATAAGCACTTCGATTGCCTCGAAAATATTGTGATCTTTGGGATAGACTTTATGAAAGAGGGTGCTTGAAGTTTCAAACGATGTCCGCGCAGATGCTTTGTCACCATTGAGCATCGAGAATTGTCCTTGCATCAAATGAATGCCGGCAAGATTCTCGATGTCGTTTTTGTAGCGTTCTTTTAGCGCTGAAAACAAGTCAATCAACTCTTTGTCATGTTCGCTGTTGTGATAGACTTCAACGATCGCACTAAGGCTGACTTGATCCATATACGTCGCGAAGTATTGTAGCGCCGTAGTATGTGCTTGCATACTCTGTTGATGCTGCAAGCCAAGTAATATTAGATGTTGATATGCAGCGTCATATTTACTATTATAGGCAAGTGTACGGGTATAATACTTCAAACTGCTGTCATAGGAATAGAGGTTTTGGTATATCTGACCGAGTAAAAATGAAACGTCGCCTATCGAAACTGAATCCTTGAAATTCCCGAGTGCAAGCGTAGCATGAGGTAATGCTTCTTTTGCATCATTGAGCGATAAGAGTGAGACGCTTAAATGATAGTGATCGTCAATATCATTTGACCCAAGTGTCAGTGCCCGTTGGTAATGCTCCGCGGCGTGTTTATAGTCTTTCGAAATTAAATAACTATACCCGAGATGAGATTCGGACTCGGAAGTTGTTGCATTGTGCAATGACGCTAACGACAAATTTGCTTTGATCGAATCGAGAAGTACCGAGTCCGGCTTCGTCCAGTTGCTTCCATAGAGTGCGTATGCTTCATAGTAATAATTACCAAGAGTATTTCGCAAAGAATAGTCTTTCGGATGTTTTTTAATCAAGCCATCAAGAATTTCTTCGGTTTCGTAGGGTATCATTTGATACGATCCTTGAGGTTGCTCGCGAATCGCGGCAAGGTCCTCGCCTTTTTCGAGGTCTTTTAAACCGAAAATATTAAACATAATATTTTTGGTATAGTATTTCGTCAGCACCTCGATCTTCTTAATGACGATCTCCGGCTTTGCATTTTTTGGGTCTTTTGAGTCTAAGAGTTTATATGCTGTTTGATACTTTC
This sequence comes from Bacteroidota bacterium, assembly GCA_025363505.1. Taxonomy (GTDB): domain Bacteria; phylum Bacteroidota; class Ignavibacteria; order Palsa-1295; family Palsa-1295; genus JAFDZW01. The sequence goes on along the minus strand of JANYDV010000128.1, from coordinate 7,786 downwards.
GCAAAGCGATAAGACTGTCGGCTTGTCGGACGACCTGTGCATTGACCGTTGCTACGGAAAAAAAAACAGCTAAGAATAAAAAGAGCGAGCGCATTTACTTATTAGAGTGTTGTAATTGTCCGCATGAGAACGTATTGCAATGGCAAATACTTCCACACAGATTATCATAAAAAATGACTATATCGGATATTTTTGGCTCGTTAGGAGTTGCGCTATTATTGATAGCGTTTTTTCTCAATCTCTTTAAAATAATTTCCTCCGAAAGTAAAATCTACGGGATAATGAATATTATCGGCGCAGGTCTCTCGTGCTATGCGTCTGTTCTGATCGGATTCATTCCCTTCGTCATTCTTGAAGCAACATGGGCTATCGTCGCCACAGCAGGCTTAATAAAATCAAACCGCCAGAATATGCTTCGCTCGGAATGATGCCATGATTACGATTTATAGTAAAATCTTATTTCTTCAGATTTTCATAAAACAATGCGCCGCATTTTACACCACGATGAAAGTTATTGAGGTTCATTTTTTCGTTGGGTGAGTGGGCGTTTTGGTCGGGCAAGCCGAAACCCATCAACACTGTTGGTGCGCCGAGAATAGTCGTAAAGCTGTTGACTATTGGTATCGAGCCGCCTTCACGAGTCAAGAATGGCTCTTTGCCGAATACTTGTTTCAGTGCTTTTCGCGCAGCATTCATTCCGTCGGAGTCAATCGGTGTTGCCGCTGGCATTCCGCCGTGCAGATCAATGATCTTAAGTGTAATTCCGGCAGGTTTGATCTTATTGAAATACGCTTCGAATTTTTTTGCAATCTCATCCGGTGTTTGATTCGGCACCAAACGCATCGAAATTTTTGCGTATGCTTTTGATGGCAATACTGTTTTTGCACCTTCGCCGGTGAAGCCGCCCCAGATGCCGTTGCAATCGAGTGTCGGGCGAGCCCACATTCTTTCGAGTTCTGTGTATCCTTCTTCACCCGGTGAAGCATCAGTTTCGAGGTCGTTGATAAATGCTTTTTGGTCGAAGGGAAGACGTGCAAATTCTTTGCGTTCGATTTCCGAAAGCGGAGTGACGTTGTCGTAAAATCCATCTATCAAGATCAAGCCATTCTCATCTTTGAGTTTCGAGATCATCACTGCAAGCGCATTGATCGGATTCTCGACCGCACCGCCAAAAAAGCCGGAGTGGAGATCGCGATTGGGACCCGTCACTTCCACTTGCATATAACACAGCCCACGCAGACCATAACACAGCGAGGGCTGATCGTAACCGAACATCGGTGTGTCGCTGACGAGAACGGTATCGCATTTGAGAAGTGCTTTGTTATCCGAAAGAAATTTATCGAGATTGGGCGAGCCGATCTCTTCTTCGCCTTCAATAATGACTTTGACATTTACCGGCATTGCGCCACTAACGCGCAAATGCGCTTCGATCGCTTTCAGCTGCATCAGCACCTGACCTTTATCATCAACCGAACCTCGTGCATAAATATTATCACCGATAATGGTTGGCTCAAAGGGCGGATTCGTCCAGAGATTCAACGGATCAACAGGCTGCACATCATAGTGACCATAAAACAACACCGTGGCTGCATCCTTGCCACCATCAAGGCGTTCGCCATAGACGACAGGGTGTCCGGCGGTTTCCATTATCTGTACATTGTTTAAACCAATGCGTTTCAGTTCGTCCGCGACCCACTCGGCGCATCGGCGCGTCTCGCCGTTGTGTTCCGGAGAAGTGGAAATGGAGGGGATACGCAAAAATTCTTTGAGTTCGCTTTCGTAGCGATCTTTGTTCGATTCGATAAAAGAAAGTATTTCGCTCATAAATATATTAACGGACAGAATGTTTCGTGATTGTGTTATGGTGCTGAGTTACCACGTAAAATTATTACAACGGACATTAAAAACAGTATTCATGCCGGAATTATTCGATTCTTCGTTAGATAATATTATTTCTCTCTTGGCAAAGCAGCGTTTTGCCAAACGCATTGCCGAATATGAAGCGCAAATTGAAGAGCGTATCAAACTCAGTGGCGCTACCCCCGTCATTGAGGGCGATAACGCCTATTTTTTTTATGATAACCCGAATGGGGAGACCGTCTCGGTGACCGGTGATTGGAATAGCTGGAGACCTGGTGTTGATATCCTGGAACCGATCAACCCCAAATCGGCAATTTATTTTCTGAAAAAGAAATTTGCGATAGATGCACGATTGGCATATCGGTTTCTTATTCATGGCAAAGATTCGATCAATGATCCGCGAAACACAAATAGTTTGCAGGAAGTATTCGGGAATAATACTTACCTCAGAATGCCGGCATATCAAGTGCCAAACTATCTTGATACGCCTACTCGAGCAGTACCTCACGGGCAAATAAAAACACTGCAGATAAAAAGTGCCACAGTTGCTGATAAATTCGCTCGCGAAGTTTCGATCTATATTCCTCATGGAATGCGTGTCAAAGGGCGTGTGCCGTTCTTGTATGTGCACGATGGAGCAGAAGCTATTACGATCGGGCGATTTATTGATTTGCTTGATAATCTCTATCATCACGAACCGCATTTGCCAAAAATGATTGTGGTTTTCGTGCCGCCTGTTGATAGGCTCGAAGAGTATATGATGAATCCAAATTTTGCGCGATGGAATGCAAGAGTATTGGTGCCGCATGTCGAAAAATTTCTGAAAGTCACGAGTACCGCGCCTTTGCGTGGCATACAAGGTGCATCACTTGGTGGTTTGCTTGGGGCATATATTGCTCTGAATCATCCGACGGTCTTCGGAAATATCGCTGCGCAATCGGCGTCGTTTTGGTTTGACGATCAAGCTATTGTCAAGGCATATACGAGCAAACGAAAACTTCCGCTGCGCTTTTTTATGCAAACCGGAACAATCAACGATGCGCTCGAAGGCACACGCGCAATGCTCGAAGCTTTACAGAAAAAAGGCTACGACATCACCTACCGCGAAACCAACGAGAGCCACAACTGGGCAAACTGGAATGCCAAATATGCCGAGATCGTTAGGTGGATGGTGAAATAATATTCAGGTGCGGAAAATCATATTATTGGTTGTGTTTATTGTTGCACTGGCAAACACTTCATTTGCACAGCAGGATTCTATCCGTATTAGCGAAAGCATCGGCGATGGTATTACTGCACTTCCGGCTAATATCCTTCAAATTGAGCTTGGAGGTAATGCGCACTTTTTATCTCTCAATTATGAGCATATTTATGAAAATCATTTAGGCTACAGATTGGGGATAGGTCTTACATTAGCAAATATAGATAAAGAATTATACGTACAGAGTTATAGTAATAGCGATCTTGTAGGTGTAGGGATTATGATGGGTGAATACCATTTCTCACTATCAAAAGGGTATTTTATTAAAACAGGGTTGGGTATCGTTTCGTTGTTAAGCTTTAATTATGATAGTGGCTCAGTTTGAAAATTGATTATATAGTTTTTGTCCTTTGGCGTAGAATTTGCATATCAACAAGTTATGAACGTTTTTTGTCAACATATTGTCTATAAGCTCAGAAGTTTGTTTCATTCGTTTCTTACGCGAATTACCCTATATAATCGTACCGTGGCTGTCAAAAAAGAAATCCGAAAAATTTCTCACAAGGAAGAGGGAAATCCTACCCTTGATTCTGTTACTACCACAATAGTTGAACTCATGGGTTCGGTTGATCTTTATCATTATAATAAATTAGCCTTTCTCTTTGAATACTTTTATATTAAAAATTTTGGGACTCGCTTCACCGAAGAACAATTTACAAAGCTTCCACACGGTCCAACCATCAATTCATATAAAAAACAAATCCAGCAGTTAGCAGAGAAAGGGATTGTAAGCGTGCCTCTCGATGACTTAAAAAAATTACGGACAGTTGATGAGAAATTACACGATGCAGTTTTTATTAGTAAGACAGAGAAAACAACCGAGAACTCGATACAATCGGGTAGTGCCCGAAAACTTATTGAGAGCGTTGTAAGTAAGTTCGGGAACATGTCACATGCACAGCTAGAAGCATTTGTGTACGCAACGCCTCCATTGAAAAAGTACATGGCATCAATGGGAAAATTTGGATTAAAGCAATATGGTAGTCCTGTATTAGATTCAAGGTGCATTAAAATTTCAGACTATTCAAATGAAACCTCTAAGGCAAGAAAATTTATCGCAAAATTGGAGCCAAGACCGAGAATGACTCCGGAACAGCGTGAAAAATATGATAAAGAATTTGATTGGATGCAAAGTCTAAAAGATTAAATATTAATATGCTCCCCGTATGTCATCTCTGCAAGAGCAACTGATAGCAAAAGGACTTGTGACAACAGAAGATCCGCAATATCCTAAGCGCGGCGAGGTTTGGTATGTCAATGATTCTAAAATTGAGTTAGATCAAAAGAATAGAAAAGATAAAGGCAACAGAGCGGTTATAATTGCACATTGTGACGAATCGTACAATCCTAACAAAGGCATTCCGGTCATTCCCCTCTCTAACTCTGGAGACTTTTCAATGGATTGTGTTCCTATCTGCGAAGATTATTCGCAGTTAAATGATAATTTTACACCTACTCCAAATTCGATGTCTATAATTCCACACCATCAATATATACCATTTAGATACTTTGACTCTCATTGTGGGTTGTTAGGAAGTGCAGTAATGTGCGCTATTTTGTATTCTCTTTGTGATAAGTTTATAGAGTTTGATTTAACTTAGTAAGTCCACCAAATCTTCTACATTTCAAAGTTTCTTTGTTACGCCCGCTTCCATAGCAGGAGTACAACGGAGTGTTTGATGAATCCTTACAAAGTTATAGTGCATGAAATACAGACTGATCGCCGCCGCATGGAATTCCATCTTCTTAGAGAACGCATTCGTCAGGCGAGTAAAACGACGCATACCCATACGCATTGACAGGTTCTGGCGCTCTACGTATGAAGTACTAACGTCCTTCCGAACGGGACGACCAGTGACGGGCACTTTGATCGCTGTGGTGAATTTTGCGGGGCTGTAACGGCGTTCTTCGCTTCCAGCCCCATATACTTTTACTAACATCGCATAATCAATCTCTCCCTGAAAAGCAATTTCAATAGCGGATTTATACGCACCGAATCCATCTGACGTAAGCTGTACACGGCTCAACAAACGGCTCTTAATATCCTTCATAAACCCGAGTGCACTTGCCGCATCACGGTTGCCGACAGCATAGGAAATAATGAGTTTGCTATCTGCGTCAATGGCAGTCCACGTCCAAACACTACCAACGCCGTCACCCTTCATAGCTTCCGGTACATTCTTTTCTTTCGCATAGACAAAGCTCCAGATTTCATCAACCTGTACCTTTTTCGAGGTAAGGTTACGAACGTGCTGGTCGTGGTACTTCTCGCAAGCGTCACCGACTTCAAGCAACAGCTTAGATACTGTATTACGTGAAACATCTGCCATGCGTGCAGTAGAGCGTAACGACATACCTTCGGTGAGGCACTTTACGATTTCGATCTGTTTTTCTTTACTGAGCTTGTTCATTGTTTTGTTGCTTTCGTTATACGTATGATTAAACGTACGCGAGCAAGCATAGGTTTCAGTTTAGGTTGTCAAAAAATACCTGTTTTTTAAAGTATTTTGGAGAACTTAACCTATAGGTACAACTGTTTGTTCCGAATGTGCGTAAAAACTTTACCTATAGGTGAAACTTTCTGTTGAAATAGTACCTTATAAAACCGGAATGTTTGCGGCGGCATTTTCAATTCGGATAGAGGGTGACTCCGCTACATCGATGGAAAAACTGCTCACAACTGAGTATTTTAAAAAAATTGATGGCTACAGAGGGATCGCTCAAACAATAGAATATATAATGGATTTTGCCGGAGTCAGGAAGAATCTCTTTGAGAATGCCAGTACGCATAGAAATACGGTCAGTACTATTAAGGGTGCAAGCGGAAACGGATTGCGTACATACTGTATTCGAGGTGAAAAGGGCAAGCTCGCTACTGACAAAATCTTTATCATTGGCGGGACTTGTATTAAGGTATCAAATACATACCAAGGCACTTTGCCGTGTGATGGCTGTGTAAAAATCCTTGAACAATTGTATGTCGTCCTAGAACATAGCTTAAGCGTAGGGAGCACTTGGTTCGATAAATCACAAAACATCTGTGGCAAAACTACTTTTGAAATTGAGGTGGCAATATGAGTCAAATTGAGGATAGTCTTTATTACACTCGCGAAGATGCAGAGGCGCGTTTTATTCGCCTTCGCACTGATGTCGCAATTCAAATTGATACGCTTCGGGAAGAACGTGGTTTGACCCAGCGTGAATTTGCTGCGAAGTTAAATAGGAGCGAATCATACGTTAGCAGATTGGTATCTGGTGTTGAAAATTTAACCTTAAAGACAATTGCCGCCGTAGAACACGTGCTAAATGGCACTGTTGTAAAAATTCCTTGGGTAGAACAACGCACCAATGAATTGGAATTTGAAGAAATGCAACAACTGGCTTCAAGGAGTTTTGCGAGCGTAGCGGTCGCCCCGGATCGCTCAATGACAGAAGTTAGGGGCTTAATGGGTACTACTGTTTGGAATAGCAAAGAAATAAATAGACCTGCATCGGAGAAGCAAACAACTGATTACGGCTATAGTATAGCGGCATAATTTGAAATGAAAAATACCGAACAAATTGTGATTGAAAAACGCGACATAGGTTTCAGGATAGGCGGAATTAATGTCGGCGCTTATTCTTGTGATTTAGATTCCGTAAATTTTGATGATCTCGTAGAAAGACAGGCATATCCTTTTAATGTACAAATGCTGTTTGCGGTGACACAGGATTTATTGGGAATAGCAATTCGCACAGATGTAACAATGAAACTTAAACAAGAGGATGAATTTCCTGTTTTAAGAATTGCGACAGATACAGTGTTCCAATTAAAAAATTTAGAGGATTATGTTATAGAGGGGGGAAAAGTATCAATGCCAGAATCTATAATGTCAACGTTGATCTCTATTTCCATTAGTACAACAAGGGGAATATTGTTTGCAAAAAATGTTGGGACTCCATTCCAAAAAGTGCTAATGCCGCTTTTTAATATTGCTGAACTAATTCCACAGAACCCACTTGCGATCACTGATGCAAGTCTCATTAATCCTTTGCCCCCCACCGCGCCTTAGCCGCTTTCTTGGCTATCTCAGACTTTCTTTTCTTAGTGAGGTTCTTCGCTCTCGCCTTACCGCCCTTAGAGGCTCCTAACACCCCCAATGCAACTGCGGCGGGATTACGCGTGTCGGGCTGTAATTCTTCTTTCGCATCGCCTGTTGCTAATTGCCCTATGAGATGAGCAAGTTGATTCGGATCGCGTGGTCTCTTCGGTTTCGTTGCCATACCATTCTAACGAAGCATAGGCGGGCAAGCATTCCCCGAAAAATAGCGATTATGTTTTTTATGTAGTGCTTATTTCAAACTGAGCCACTACCTTAATTATAGAACTCGTTGGGAAATTGCACCAGATTCAAGTAATGTCCAGCCATTTGCATTAACAGGGTCCCTAGGTTTTGAGTATATTCAGCCGGGTGGAGGAATAATATTTTCAATAACCGCCAATCCAATTTGTAGTATAGCGCCGTCGTATGTTCGGCTATTATTTGGTTTCTCTATTGGTCTTGCTTTTTAATTCGTCTATATTCCTGAATAACTTTTCTCAAGCAAATGGGCAACAAAAGTGTATATTTGTATGAAAGATACATCGTCGTTATGTTAAGATACATCACTTTTATTTTTTTTGCT
>JANYDV010000123.1 GCA_025363505.1 Bacteroidota bacterium | reverse complement strand
GGCCGCCACGGCCGCGCGGCGCGCGCCACCCAGGTCATCAGGTCGTCCACCGGCTCGCGCGTTCGCTTGCGGAAGGAGATGAGGCTCGACGCGCACGCCGTGACCACACGCCCACCGCCCGCGCGCGCGTGCTCGTCGAGGATACGAGCGCTTTTTTTGTAGGCGCGGTTCGGTGCCATCCCGAGTTCGTTCATCCCATAAAGAACGCGGCGATGCACGGGCTTCAAGCCATCACGAACGTCAGGAAGAGCACGAGAAACGATAACCGACATTGAGTAATCAATGTAACTCTCCCGCATTTCATCTTCAAGTGAGCGAGGTAGGATTCTTTCAGTAATAGATGCCATTAAGCAATAGTGAAAATGCGTGGAAAATCAGCACTTTAAGGTCGGGCATAGAACAAAAATCCCCCCGTAAAAAGTCCGAGTTTCGGGGATTATTCGAGTATGAGATTGGGAGAAATAACCGTATCCGCCCTCAAAGAGCCTTAAAATGGCAGTCATACACCAAGCCCTGAAAGGGCGATGTACCCATAGCCCAACGTGAAGCGAAGCGAAGCGCAACGTTGGGAACGTTGAGATCATTACGGAATGTCTGGCAAAGCCACGGGCATATACAAAGCCCTGAAAGGGCGAGGTTAATCGGTCAAATGTACTCCGCCCTTTCAGGGCTGATCTATCAAATCTATCTCCTACCCAGAGTTACGCTGCGCTCCACTCTGGGCTAAGGGTACTTCGTCGCTCCGCGACTCTAAAATGTGACCAAGCCCTGAAAGGGCGTTGCACCCATAGCCCAACGTGAAGCGAAGCGCAACATTGGGAACGTTGGGATCACCAAACGAATATATTAATGCAAAACGTGGAGCTTGCTTATGAACTCTCCTGCTTTGACCCAATAGATTCCGTTTGAAAGATTGCTGAGATTCACACTAAAAGTATTCTCACTGCCGACGATCGACACTACTTCCCTTGCGAGCATATCATAAATATGAATTTGATGTTCAGGCGTTGGCACACTAATCGTCACCAAATTTGATGCAGGGTTCGGAGAGATGGTCATCGTTTCTAGAGTATGAGATTTTTCTACACCCAGATTGAGAAAACCATTGATCAACAACGAGACCGTACTACTATAAAAATTCGATCGTGTGGTATCTATTGTTGCAGACCACCCTGCGATACTCGTCGAAATATTTCCTTTTGTTCTGTGAAAAGTAATGCCGGCTTTTGCTAACTCGTCTCCGGAAATAGTAGCCTCATACCCCGTATTGTTACGTTTGAGACTAAAGCTATCAATGGTTATCGTTTGGTTGCTGTACCATCCATCTTGATCATAGGAAAAACCAACATACAAATAAAAATCGTGAATCCGATTTGTGAGTGTATCAATTCTAAATGATAAATCTTGTTGATACGATTTTAATGACTGCGAGCCATCATTAAAAACAAACGGCAACAATAACTCATCAACGCGGACTAACGTATCAAAAAATGTTTGCGAAAATCCGCTATCGGTTGATTGATAATAATACACATCTTCACCGCGATGCACGCTCGAGTGCTGAACATTTGTTGCGACATCATGGATCGGAAGATTTCTAAAGCTGACCCGATACGAATCAATACGCATCTGTGCATTGGTCTTCAGCGACAGCGTTGCTATAACGACCAGAACCACTATAATATACTTCAAACACACGATAAATGATTTCCTTCTAATCTTTGAGGCAGCGGCAAGAAAAGTATGGATTTGAAACATTAGATATGAATGCAGTAGCATTTGCCCCTAATAATTCGAAAGCAAATTCATTTGCAGTCCTCAATGCGGTGCTCGACCAGAAAAAAGCATATCTGCCCAAATTGCTAAATCCACCGGCTCCATTTTCGTTATACTCTCCTGCCGGAAGCGCAGTAAATCCGGAGCTATTGGTCGCCCCGTAGTTGGGTTGTATCCAATCCGGTGTTGTCGATTTGAGAGCACCGCCGGCATTCAGATATTTAGTACCGGATAAAATCCCACCTACGGCAACAGCCAAGTCTCTCCATTCAAAAAGGGTTGGCACATGCCATCCTTTCGGGCATACTCCCTGTACCTTACCTTTAGCCGAGGAGTCGGAGGGAGCGCCTTGCATGACCGTACTCCAGTCATATAATCTGCCGTACTTGTCACAAATTGGTTGATTATCATCATAACATCTGCTGCCAGGTGCATTATATCGCAAGTTCTCCGCCATCCATGTTTGCTTGCCGATGCAGACTGCTTTGTAGATAATGCCGTCGCGGTTATCGGTGAAAACATCCGTGCAATTTTTATAACTATAATTATCAGCGGCAAAATGTTTACAGTTGAGAATGATTCTTCTTTGAGAGAGTTGAAAGATGTCATTATCGAAAAATTCTGTTCCGTCGGCCTGAAGATGTGCTAGTCCTGTACTGTCATAATCAATTGCTAATCTTCGCATGAGCGACTTCTCCATTTGTTTTGCAAAATCATCACTCACTGGATGGGAGCTGCCATTATCAGTAGCAAAGCAATAATAACTGATAGGATTCTTACCGAGCATCGCAGTCCGCATTGGTGTACCGGTATATTTTCCGGGATTTAACTGTCCGCTATAACACATATTCCCAAACAAGATAGTGGATGGCATTTGGGGGAGTGAGCCTAAATATTTCGTGGTTGCGAAAATAATATAATATGGGACCAATTCATTCTTGACATTCCACCGATTCGACTTACTAAGGCGTAGATCTCCGGAAAGCACAAGATCGTAGGCTTTTGCACCTGCGACTTTATTTACATTCTGTTTTAAAAGTGCTTCATCATCGTTTACAGCAGTATCGACTTCACCTCCGATCTTCACTGCATCGGGCATTCCATGCGTATCGAAGATTACCACACCATAATTACCCAACTGTGGCAAGATATCATAGGTGCATTGCGCGTCTTTGAGCAGCTTTACGGTAAGTCCGAGAGTTGAACTATTAAGAAGTGCGATCAATGCATCCATTTCTCCTGGCTTATAGAACTCACTATATGCAGCGGCATAGATCAAGATTTGTTTATTTATGATCTCATTCTTCGCAGCGTTGGCAGCGTCAATAAGCCTTCCTCCC
>JANYDV010000107.1 GCA_025363505.1 Bacteroidota bacterium | reverse complement strand
AAAAGTGATTATCGACTTTATCTTGAGTGTCATTTTTGCACTCTTGATCGGGATCGAGCTCAACAACCGCTTGCAAAAAGAAGGGCGCACCAATGGATTTGGTACTGATCGCACCTTTACTTTTATTGCTATCCTCGGCTATATCCTCTATAGTATAAGCCCGACAAACCTTGCGCCATATCTTGTCGGTTTCTCGGTGCTGGGACTTCTCTTGACTTCATATTATATCCTACGTGTCCGAACGGAAAACCGCTATGGAATGACATCGGTTATTCTTGCACTGGTTATTTATACTCTTCCGGTCTTTATTATTACCCAACCCAGATGGTTCTCGCTCTTGGTGATCGTTATTCTTATGACGTTCTCCGAAATCAAGCCACAATTAAAAGCATTCTCGACCAAAATATTCGGCGATGAATTTCTCACACTTTCGAAGTTTTTAGTAATCACCGGCGTCATATTGCCATTAGTGCCCGACCGTGAATTTGTGCCGTTGGTCCCGGTCTCTCCGCATAAACTGTGGTTGGCTATTGTCGTGATCTCCAGTATATCGTATGTGAGTTATGTCGTGAGGAAATATCTCTTCCCCAATGCAGGGTTGATGCTTTCAGGCATTCTCGGAGGTCTTTATAGCAGTACAGCAACAGTATTTATCCTTGCACGTAAAAGTAAGGTCATACCCGGTGATCGTTATGAATATGCCGCGGCAATCATTGCTGCCAATACAATGATGTTCCTACGAATTTGGATCATCACTCTTTTTTTTAATCGGGACGTCGCCGAAATGGCGGCACCGATATTTCTCGCAGTCTTTGCTGTGGGCGCCACAATAAGCATTGTATTCTATCGAAAGAAATACATCAATCGCACACCAATTCTTCCGGTTGAAGTGATCGAAAAAAATCCACTCGAACTTTGGGTCGCGCTGTCATTCGCGGTGCTGTATGTTGTTTTTTCAGTGATAACATCTTTCGCCATTTCAACATTTGGCAATGAAGGACTTCATATACTCTCATACGTTGTCGGTTTTTCTGACATTAACCCGTTCGTCATTAGTTTATTTCAAACCCACTCTGCGCTGACAGTTTCGATGTTGGCTATTGCAACCATTAATGCGGTTGCCGGCAATACAATTCTCAACGGTGTCTATGCAATAGTAATGACGTTGCAAGAGATAAAAAAACCATTGATCATCGGTTATGGACTGCTGACAGTAACGATACTAACAATGTCAGCTATACTATTCCTTTGAGAGCAATAGTCGAATCGTTATAATCTTTTTTTTGGTAGTAGTGTTAAGATTTTATTCAAGAGCTTTATAATATCATGGACTCTCTGCAAACACATTTCGCCCAGTTCCGATGTAATATTCTTGGCATAGACCAGAAATTCGAGACACCATTTGGCGAGCAAACGATTACGTATGCTGATTGGACAGCCAGCGGCAGGCTCTATACTCCGATCGAGGAAAAAATGCTCTATGAGTTTGGTCCGTTCGTTGCCAATACTCACACCAAGACTAACATCACCGGCACAGCAATGACGCTCGCCTACCACACGGCAAGGCAGATCATTAAGACACATGTGAATGCCGGCGAAAATGATAAGATCATCGCCTTTGGTTCGGGAATGACCAGTGTCGTCAATAAATTTCAACGCATTCTTGGACTTCGCATTCACGAAAAATATAAAGATACTCTGAATATCTCCGAGAATGAGCGTCCGGTCGTATTTGTCACCCACATGGAGCATCACTCCAACCATACTTCATGGCAAGAAACGATAGCGGATGTCGAAGTGATCGCTCCGGATATCGACGGCATGGTTGATCTTAATGATTTCGCGCGGTTACTCGAACGTTATAAAGACCGCACCATCAAGATAGCCGCAGTTTCTGCTTGCTCGAATGTAACTGGTATTCGTACCCCATATCACACGATAGCAAAAATGGCTCATCGCGCCGGTGGGTTATGCTTTGTTGATTTTGGTTGCTCGGCGCCCTATGTCCAAATTGATATGCACCCCGCTGATGCGGAAGAAAAACTTGATGCAATTTTTTTTTCTCCACATAAATTTTTAGGCGGTCCAGGCACTCCCGGAATTCTCATATTCGATGCGGCTATCTACACCAATAAAATTCCTGATCATCCCGGTGGCGCAACCGTCAAATGGACAAACCCATGGAATATTCATCCCTACATCGATAACATCGAAGACCGCGAAGATGGGGGCACTCCGCCATTCTTGCAAACCATTAAAACAGCTCTTTGTATAAAACTCAAAGATGAGATGAATCCGGCGCTGATGCTTGAGCGTGAAGAACAAATGGCGAAATACACATTTTCGCGTTTGAAAACAATAAAAGGCATGCACATTCTCGGCGGCAACGTCGAAGATCGTCTCTGTATATTCTCCTATTACGTCGAAGGGCTACATTACAATCTTGCTGTCAAGCTCTTGAATGATCGTTTCGGTATTCAAGCGCGAGGTGGCTGTTCATGCGCAGGTACCTATGCCCACTATCTTCTGGAAATGACACCCTTGCGTTCTTCGGAGATATTAGAAAAAATTATGAACGGTGATAATTCTGAGCGCCCGGGTTGGATCAGATTTTCACTCCATCCGACAATGACAGACAAAGAAGTAACATATATTTGCGATTCGATTGAACAGGTCGCAAATAATTTTCACCTGTGGGGAAAAGAATATACTTACGACAAACGCCTAAATTTCTTCAGTTACAATGGCACAAGTCCGTCTGCCGAAGAAATGGTAAGCGACTGGTTTGATCTTCATCATCAAATCACTCACGAAATGGCTGAAGATCTCACCGCATAATATTGTTTAAGAAGTTCGGTGCATCGAGCTGTATTGCCCGGTTGCTTCTTGTTTGATAATTGGCAAAAACAACTCTTCCGGTGCCGCTACTTTAATCAGCGCATATACGGTTTGTAAATGAGCACGAAATAATTCGTCAAAGATTAAGCGGTCTTCTGAAGAATGATCGTCTCCGAACCACCAAAACCAATCACTCCCTTCAGCTTTCAGCAATGCCGATTGTGCTTGGCGATAGGCTTCAGCTTCGATTGTTTCTTTGACCTCCTCAAGTGCCTTTTTGGTTGCGGCAAGCAATTCCCATGCATGATTTTTTTCCGGATGACCAATCCAAATCTTGAAATTTGCATTGATCCAAGAACCCGCAACGATGTGATTAATCGGACGAATATGTTCAAGACCAATATGTTCTAATGCTTCACTAAATGTCACCGTATCGATCTCTTGTTCATCAACTAATGCCGCATACAGTTGCGAAAGAAATTCAAAACCATTCCGCTCATAATATTCCCAGCAATTTTCTCCATCAAGAATAACACTGATGCAAGCATTCTTCAAGACTTCTTCTCCGTAGTGCAGCAGTATCTCCGAACGAACGTACTTACAATGTGCAATCAGATCTGCGACGGCATCAGTTGCTTGCCATCGTTGGTAATCAAAACCGATTTTATCGGAAAGATGATGATCACGAAAAAAAAGGGTGAGCGTTTGATCACCACTCGTTATCGTTCGTGGAAAATATTTTTCGTACGCTCCGTATTCATTCGCAATATTGTTGTTGTCGGAATGAAGCAATGAGTTCAACAGCACAGTTTCGTCGCTTGCAGTCCAGACAATACCACTGTCAGCAATAATACGCAATGCTTCATCCGAGATGCTCCCCTCGGCAGGCCAAACACCTGTCGGCGTCTGCCCAAACAATCGACTATGATTGCTGATCGCGGTTGAAAGTTGCTCGCTCGCATCCTCTACCGAAGCAAATTGAATCTTCGGAAGAACGGCATCACTTACTGCTTCTGTTGCTGAATTCGTGTTGCATAGCAATGGGAGAATAGGATGATAGAACGGCGTTGTTGACAGTTCGATACTACCACTGTGAAGTAACGCTTTATGCGCCTCAATAACCGAGGCAACAATCTTCTCGTGTTCATCAAGTAGAAGATTTTTTTGTGCTTCGGTGTAATCACGATCTTGCGAAATGAGCCGTGCAAGGGATTCTTTATCACGTTCGAACTCGCCCGACCAGCCCAATGAAAAAAGCACAATGAGATCGATCAGCTCTTGATCGGTCAGTGGTTTATGTTGTTGTGCAAGTTGACTATATCTACCCGAGCGCGCAATCACCCGCTCTTTATTTGCCATTAGACAATACTTGGTGATATAATCTCGTTCACTATCATTGAGCTCGGAAACAGGTCTTCTGCATAATTGCAATAAAATATCTTCTGCACCATTTTCATAGTCCTGGATTTGTTCAAGCAAGGATGGAACAAGATTAATTGTTGCATGCATCGCCGGAGTTTGACGAAGATGCTGAGCCATTTCGAGATAGTCTTTCGTACAATGAAGCCGTACCCAAGGCAACCGATAGACCCCTCCGCTTTTATAATAGGGCTGGTGCTGATGCCACAGCAATGCAAATTTGATCGGAATTCCCACTGAATAATTTTAGATGTATCGACGTAAGAAAGCTATTTCTACGATTTCGGTTCTATCCTAAAAAAAAGCGCCGTAGAAACTATGGCGCTTTTTAAAAAAATAATATGGTATTATTACCGTGCTTTCCCGAAACGAAAGATATGCAACTTCTCGAATTTATTTTCGGTGTTTGATAGCAAACGAGTAATATTTGTTCGGTGGCGATAAATCAAGAATACAGAAATTCCTATCGCCCCAACAATGAGCGTGTGATAACCATAGATATCGACTCCGAAAATATTCTGGCGCAAAAACATTGTCGTTGGAAAGGTAATCGCGGCGATGATCGAGCCAAGCGAGACATAACCCGATGAGAATAATACCAGCAAGAAAATCCCGACGGCAACCCCAGTCTCTATCGGAGCGATCGTCAAAAGCATACCAAGTGCTGTATTAATACTTTTTCCACCTTTCCATGAGGCAAAGCAGGTATAACTGTGTCCCAGCACTGCCGCAGCTCCGGCAAAAAATCTGAAGACGGTGAGGTCTTGAAAAGGAGTTTGATTGTGGAATGGAAGTCCGTTAAAAAGATAAGTAGCGATCAGCACCGCACCAACACCTTTTGCGATGTCGAGAAATTGCACAAGAAGACCCAGCTTCCAACCAAGAAAGCGGAAAGCATTCGTCGAGCCCATATTCCCCGAGCCTTTGGTTCGAATGTCGAAACCCTTAAAACGCTTACTAACGATAACACCGAACGGTATTGCACCTAAGAAATACCCAACGGTCATTACAACTAATAGACTGATCATTCTTTGTTCATTTATACGTCGGTCCTAAAACAGCTATTACCGGAAGAATGTTCGTACTTCCAAGTAAATAATTTGATTCCAACTACTTAGACGGTTCCAATAGTTTTTCTAAACGCAAAAGATCATTCGGGAATGTTACTTTTAGATTCTCTTCGCTTCCGGCTACTATTCGGGCACTTACACCAATGCGTTCAAGAAGTTCGATCTCATCGGTTCCGATAAAACCATCATTATAGGCTTGCCGGAATGCTTGCAAGAGCAACGGTCTCTTAGCTCCTTGAGGTGTTTGGGCGCGCCAAAGATTTTCTCGAGATACCGTGCCGATGACGATTCCATTTTCACCGCGCTTGAGCGTATCAACTATGGCGACCGCCGCGACTGCCGCGCCATAGTTAGCACTGGATTCTATCACATCGGTAATTATCTGATTGCTCACCCCGGGGCGTGCAGCGTCATGAACTACAATGATTTCTCCACTGTCGCCAATTGCGGACAGTCCATTACGAACCGATGCTTGACGACTATCACCACCGACAACAACAGAGATTCGTCCAGAGCGAAAGTGTGCTTTCACCTCAGCTTCTATCTCTGTCAGCAGTTCAACTGAGACAACCAAGACGATCTTGTCAATTTGTGAGTGCTCATAAAATCTCTCAAGTGAATGGAGATATATCGGCTTGCCCAACAGCATCGAGCGCTGTTTCGCCCCTCCGAAACGCATTCCCGAGCCCGCTGCCACAATGATTGCATCTGCTGTAATCTTCATTGCTACAAAAATACGCATTTACTGTGATCAAGCGTAGAACTCAGAATGACATTGTATTCGTTGTGTCTCCTGCTGAACCCTATACATCTCAAATATCTATGAAAAACTTGTTGCTTTCTTTTGCCATTTTATTATTACTTGCCTCTACCGCTTTTGCCCAAATACCGAGAGTCATATCTTATCAGGGTGTGCTGACTGATAAAAAAGGAGTCGCAATAGCCGATGGTGATCATCTCTTAACACTGACATTATATCCGACACGAACGGGCGCCATTACCGTGTATTCAAAAACAGCAACAGTCACAACGAAAAACGGACTCTTTAGTGTGTTGCTCGACTCGATCCCTGCCTCAGCGCTCTTTGACAAACAATATTATCTCGGCATCAGCATCGAAGGAGGAACAGAGTTGAGCCCGCGCACTCCGCTCGCTTCTGCTCCCTATGCACTGAATGTCGGCTCGTCGGGTGGAGTGAGTTCTATTCAATCAACCGATAATGCCATTGTTATTGCAAACAGCAACGGACCGATCACCTCGATCGGACTTGCCGATGATGGTGTCACAACTGCAAAGATTAAAAATGCAAATGTGACCGACTCCAAAATCGCAAGTGTTAGTTGGGGAAAAGTAATTGGTGCACCCGCATCTTTTCCACCTAATGGCTCGGCAGGTGGCGATCTCGCAGGCAACTTCCCAAACCCCACACTTAAAACAACCGGGGTAACCACAGGCACATATACAAATGCGACCATTACTGTAGATAACAAAGGTCGCCTCACAGCGGCGGCAAATGGCATTGATGGTTTGACGTTGCCATATGCGGGTGTTGGCAGTGCCGCAACAACATTCTCTATTGCCAATACCAGTCTCGCCGTAAATGCAACAGCTATTAGTGGCTTAATTTCAACAACAACATCTCAACTCAACCCTTTGGGCGCAGCCATTTTTGGCAACAACACAAATGCCTCCGCTCAGACAAGTGTATTCGGCGTTGTCGGAAGAGTAAATTCTGCCTTTGCTAATTCTGCCGGAGTCTATGGATATAATGGTGCGATCACCAGTGGTTGCGGTATGCAAGGTTATGGGTTTTATGGTGTCGTTGGCGTAGCTTCGAGCGCGAACACACCGAGTGCCGGTATTTATGGTGTGGGACAGGGACAAGCCTATTCCGGTTCATTCATTGGCGGTGCGGGTATTTTTGTCAATGGATCGTTTACTGTTTTCAATGGCACAAAAGCCGCGACCGTGCTCACAGATGATGGAAAAACATATCGCAAACTTTATTGCGAAGAAGCCACCGAGATCTGGTTTAGCGATTATGGTACTACGCAGTTGATAGGGGGTCATGCGACAATCCAACTCGATGCGACGTATTTGCAAACCGTTACGATTGATGATCGCAACCCGATGAAAGTATTTATACAAATGAACGGAGATAGCAAACCCGTATTTGTTATAAAAGGAAAAACATCTTTTGAAGTTATCGAATCAAACGGCGGAAATTCAAACGCAAGTTTTGACTATCGCATCATTGCCAAACGCAGAAACTACGAAACAAAACGTTTAGAACAAACTGAAATCCCCCATAATGTACCGATAAATGACTAACCGACAGTGTCATCATAAAAATTGCGTTTTTAAATGTATTACCAATAGTGTTTCGTAGATTTGTTACTACTTCACCAATCAATTTATTATGTATCCATTTCTCAGAGTACTTCATATTTTTTGTGCTTCGATGACCTTAGCATTGCTTCCGCTAAGCTGGTGGTTTTTATCGTATCGCGCAAAAGTAAAAAATACACCGAACGAACTGAATGTCATTCAAATGGAATTCGGCATCGGGCGATTTATGGGGATGATCGGCGGAATTGGCTTGCTGCTGACAGGCGGTGCAATGACCGGTATGGCACATTACCCCTGGTTCGATTTTGTCGGCTTTCCATGGCTTGCATACAAGCAAATGTTTTACATTATTATTCTTATTGTAAACTTTGCATTTATGATACCGGTCGCCAAGAAAATTATGCCGTTAATTAGTGCACAAAAAGGGGGCGGGGTCACCGCAGAAATCAGAGCACTTGCCGGCAGAGCAGCAATGTTCGGAATGATTATGAACTTGTTGACAGTAGTGAATGCTGTGCTCGGAGCAGTAAAACCGAATTTATAAAAAATGTATCTTTCTCGAAAAAAAGCGCGGCATAGTCTGCGCTTTTTTTATTCTCCTAATTCTTCAATATAATGGAGATCTTTTCCATAGGTCTCTTCCATTTTCCAGAGCGCCAAAAATCCGATGCACATTGTAATCGCCCCGACCGCAATC
>JANYDV010000085.1 GCA_025363505.1 Bacteroidota bacterium | reverse complement strand
TTTATATAATTAAAAAATTATACGAGCGTAGCTTCTGCTGTGATTTCAGCATTGAGCACGCGTGAAACAGGGCATCCTGCTTTAGCGGTCGCAACGCATTCTTGAAATTTTGCAGCATCGGCGCCCGGAATTTTTGCAGTCGTGACGAGGTGGATTTTTGTAATCGTCCAGTCACCCGGTGCTTTATCCAACGTGAGATTTGCAGTAGTGTTAAGTTCTTCTGCTGTCATCCCGGCAGCATCAAGGGTAAAGGCGAGCTTCATATTGAAACAAGAAGCATGAGCCGCAGCGATAAGCTCTTCAGGGTTCGTCCCTTTTTCGTCACCGAAACGGAATGAGAAATTATAAGCTGAGTCGAGTGATTTGGTCTCTGTAGAAACCCATCCTTTACCTTCTTTGCCGGTGCCATTCCATTTGGCGGTGGCGGTGCGATTGAACATTGGCATAATAGTATAGTTTAAATGAATAAAAATTTGAAATAGAACGGGAATAACAAACAGATTGCAAAAGCGGTTTTAAACCCACTCAACTCCCTACGATCAATGCCTTTCCATGCGCGTCGCTGGTGCTGACATCTTCTGAATGTTGGAACAGGATGTGATCATGATAATAATGGGAGAGCAAAAAGCAAAGAATGATCATATAATATGTTTGATCGAAGCTTAAGTGATGATAGTCTTTGGTCAGTAATAATACTCCGATCACCGACAGCGCCGTTGTTGCGGCAAGTACATTAAAACCATAATATTTCCACCACTTTCCGGGTGCGGCAAGTTTGCGCATCGAAGACTTTGTGATCTCGCCCTTTTCGTAACGCAAACGATTGATATACCAAGTTAAACCAAGATATTGAAATGAATGCCACGAGTTTAAGCCTTGGAATGCAACATCAAGTTCATGAAAGAAGGGGGTGAAGAATGTCGCAAGAACGGTAACACTAATGAGAACGGTCTTCGGCACGTTGCCAATACCAAGTCGAAATTCCTGGATAGTCTTTGCGACATAGAGCACAAAAGCAATACCAAATAACGCACTTGCTGCCCACCAAACAGGATCAATCTTTAAGAAATCCGGAAAAAACAACACTTGTGAACCAACGGTAAAGGTATTATGCACGAACCGGTACATTGCCATTGGGTAAAGAGCACTCAGAACAACGGCGTAGTCAATAGGTCGAGAATATTTTGTAAGTGTCGAACGCTGACGCTCATTGTAACAATCGACAATAAAAATAATCTGATGCAGTACATGAATACTAGCCCAAAAGAAAAAGAAAGTAAGAAGGTAGGTAAAATGAAAGATTGCTGAATAGATTACCAACGAAGGAATAATAAAAGCTGCCGGGATGATTGTCCAGTGTCGTTTTCGAAACGTGGGTTCAAGAATTGTTCGCGTGTAAGTTGCATACATATGCGGACCCCCAATACCAAAAGCAATAATACCATTGACGGCATTACGCGCAAAATCAGCATCGAAGCCAAGGGATCGCCCGAGATAGTAGGTTCCGTAGGGAATCACCATCAACAGAACTGAAAGTGAAACCCACGTCAAATCCCACCGTGGCGAACGAAGCCACAGCCTATTACTACTTCTCTGTTCAGTCTCTAATGCAAAACTTGCCATATATCCTTACTCACAAACTACCAGTTTCTTTATCACTCTATCAAGACATAACAACAAAAACATCAATTTGGACTCCGTATTTGTAGATTTATCTGAGAAAATAACGTTAGAGAAATATCCTCGGAAGCCAATGTTTCACATTGTGTTACAGCAAAACACCCTTATTACTCTTTATTGTTGATTGTGTTTCGATTGTAAATATGGTCCATTCTCTATCGTGCATACTCCATTTCCCGTAGAAATGGAGTATGCCGCTTTCCATCATCAGCATTGTGGCAGATTATATTTAGTCGATGTTTTGAGTGGATTACAATACCAATGTCATGGGTCACAATATGATCTTGATGGGGATGTAAACGCTGGTTCGGCACTAAGGGATTTCACAACATATCGCACTGTAATATGACGCTAATACGAAAATCGTCACGGTCACTATAAGTTGAATTCCTTTGAACGTTTGTCTTCTTCAACGTATTTTTGAAGGATGAAAAAAGTATTGCTCATAGCACTGTTACTGATCGCCCCCTGTTTTGTTCATGCTCAGGGCATGCCAATCGATAGTTTATTCGACCGACTGTCGCAGACGTTTAGTAAAGAACAATTGGCGTCACTTCATGAGACTCTTCCGATCCGTTATGATGATCAGCGGGTATGGGGTTTAGCAATTGGCGATTTCTCCAACGACTCACTTCCCGATCTGGCAATATCTCTCTTTGATGTAAATTTTAATTCTCGAAACGTAAAAGTTCATTTACTCCGAAGTGAGGGCTCACATTTTACAGATGTGTTCCAAAAACAATATTCGTATGTTGAGACCCCAATAGAAGTTGGTCTTTCGGTCGAAGGAGCCGTCGTATCAATATTACAGAAATTTGATGAGTCGCATTGGCGTCAAGAAGGCTATACTGTTTATGCAGGTGATGTGATCTCGATTGATGAGCTCGAAACTCGAAAAGAAGATATTCCCGCTCTGACGGGTAAAAATAAAGCAATGGCTCACGATTTGTATCGAAACTTTGAGACGCTGACAACCAAAGAAAGTTTTTATTCGACCAAAGATAATCTGACAATGCAGAAATCGCTTTTTTATACATTCCCGGCGTATAACCGCTTACGGTATGTCTATCCGGGCTATGGTCGTGATATGAATGATAGTTCTTCGGCTTTTATCGTCAAAGGAAATATTTTTCGTCGCGATGCCAAAGATCTTTCGATCCGCAGAGCGTTGTCGGCATTTGATGAGGAGTATATGTATTTCTCGATCAGCGTTCGTGACGATCAGGTGTGGGGAGGGAATGAGAAGCAAGAACATAATGACCGGGTAACATTATGGTTTGATGCATTCAAAGGCGATAATCGGTACTTGACAAAACCTAAAAAGGGCACGATACCACAATTCAGAACCGAAACCGACTCAACGATATATAGTGTCACTTTTGCAATGCCGGCAGTGCTAAGCCAGACGCCAAATCTTACCGTTTCGAGTGCAACAAACTACACCGAGCAGCAACGCGAAGCAATAACGGAGATCAGGGCAACAGTTATCCGTGATACTGCTGACGGAGTAGTGAGCGGATATACACTCAAAGCAAGAATTCCATTCACATATCTGGGATATGAATCGAACCCGATCACCGCATACGAAAATCGGCTTGCCGAATCTCAATTTGGTGATGGTACAACAAAGAAAAAAACAATTGATGAAGTGACACCCGACCATAATGATTTTCCGATCATTGGCTTTACAACGGTTGTGACGGATGTGGATGATCCCACACATCCCGAGGAGATCACCGAGCAAGCCACCAGTGATTTTCGATCTGATAACCCATCGACGTTTGGCGAGTTGATGCTTATTCCCACAGGCACATTCTATGGTGAGGTGTACCCAACATATACAAGAGTATTAACTGACGAGTTAATTAAAGCCGGCTATTAAGCCCGTATATGGACAACTTCTCGCCTTAACAAGTGTTATACGTAAAAGAAAGTACACTATGATACGTATAATTTTATTTCTCATTTTTTTCGTCACAGTTTCTCAAGCGCAACTCATTCCCCGAGAGTTAAGTGTAGCTCCTCAGTTTCAATCGCATTATGACTCCGCACGGACGCTCAATCTGCCGAAAGGTTTTTCAATCAATGTATTCTATGTAGGGGCTCTTGAGCGTCCGAGGTATATGGCTTTCGACGAAAGTGGGGTACTGTATGTTGCTGATATGGGCGCAAAACATATCTTTGCATTGCCGGATAAAAATGGCGATGGAATTGCCGATACGATCATTAGTGCGACACCAATAGTTGATTCTGCTCATAGTCTTGTGTTCTATCATCAGGCAATGTATGTTGCAGAACCAACTCGAATTCGGAAATTTCGCGATACCAATCATGATGGATATTTTGAAACAGAAGATTCATTCATTGTCAATATCCCCTCAAGAGGACCTTACGACCACTATACTCGCACAATCGTTCTTGATAGTATCAATAAGTATTTTTATGTGAATGTGGGCGCATCGTGCAATGCTTGTCGCGAAACAGACTCTGAACGTGCAACAATATTACGCTATAATCTCGATGGAACCGGAAAATTGATTATTGCCTCAGGATTACGAAATGCTCTTGGTTTAGCAATCGAACCAACGACAAATGCGCTGTGGGCGACGAACGCAGATCGCGATAATCTTGGCGATGACATCCCACCTGAAATAATTACGAAGATCGACTCCGGACATTTTTATGGCTGGCCATATGCTTATGGCGGTGGTGTCTTCGTCAATCCAACCAGTGACCCAGAATATCAAAATCTATTGCCATTTACAGCTATTGACTCTGCGAAAGTAGCCACAATGAACGAGCCGAAGATTACAATAGAGGCACATTCAACACCGATGAGTATTCTTTTCGTACGAAATAATAATTTTCATAACTCGATACTCCTAGATGGATTGATTGCTATTCATGGATCTGCGAAAGGCGGTAGAACTGTTGGTGTTGGATATAAAGTAATTTCCATTCACCAAAAGGATGTGATTTCTGACCAGTGGGAAGCACAAGATTTTCTGACAGGATTTCTCACTGATTCAATACTATATAAATTTTGGGGTCGCCCGTGTGGTTTGGCAAAAGATGTTTCAGATGTGATTTATTTGAGTTGCGATGCCGGTATCCCTGCCATATATAGGATCACATTTGATCCGACCGAAGTTGTACGAAAAGATGAATATTCAAACGAAGAATTAATAATTACGCCGAACCCTGTAGAAAATATCCTCACAATACAGGCAAGTTCAAACACACTTCCGAATGCCGAATTTATCCATATTTATAACATTCTTGGTTGCGAAGTCTATAAGCAAAGACTTTCGTCGGAGCAAACTCGAGTAGATTTATCTCTATTTCCAAAAGGTGAGTATTTTGTTAGATACAAAAGTGGGACGACAAAATTTTGGAAGCGATAGTACTTTAAAAGAATAAAACCGAGCGTATAGCTCGGTTTTTTGTGCGGGAGGGGGGACTTGAACCCCCACACCTTTCGGCGCTACCACCTCAAAGTAGTGCGTCTGCCATTTCGCCACTCCCGCGGTAAATTGGACACGGAAAACAGGGGTTCTCAGTGGCTCGTTCCCTCATCAAAAAATATAGATTTATCAATGGGGCAAGAACTATTACCCTTTAATTTCTCTGCCATTTTTTTTTCTCGCGGGTCTATTAAAGGTATAATTGTTTAAGAACTACTATGAACAGAAGAACATTTTTACAACAACTGAGCCATAGGCTTCCCGAAAAAGAAGCACAACCAATGTCGGCAAATTCCACGCTGATGGAGTGGCAACCCTCTCAGGATAATCCTTGGGATAGCAATGCAATAAATCATCTTTTCCATCGTCTTGGTTTTAGTGCGAGCTTTGTCGATGTGACTAATGCTCAGAAAATGAAACCTTCAGAGGTGATTGATCATCTTATGGATGATACATTGTTGACCACCGGAGTTGCTGAGCCGCCACTAAAATATGAACAATGGATGTATGCAATGCCATATAGAGGTCCGGAGTATCCTATAGCTCATGCTGAGGATGTGCTTCAGCACGATGCCAAAACAGATATTCGAAACTGGTGGACAGTGCAAATGATGAAGAGTGAATCGCAATTGCGCGAAAAACTAATGCTCTTCTGGCATAACCATTTTGTTGTCGAAGAGGTCAAAGTATATTTCGCGGTACATTTTTGGCGTTACCTTGATTATCTGCGTCGACATCCTTGGGGTAACCTCCTTCAGATAACGAAAGATATTACCATTATGCCGGCAATGCTTAAATATCTTGACGGGATATGGAGCGAAAAAGATTCGATCAATGAGAATTATGCTCGTGAAGTCATGGAGCTTTTTACGATGGGTATTGCTGATAGAGAAGGTAATAAGAATTATACTCAGGATGATATTCGTAATGTAGCATTTGCTGTGACAGGGTGGCGTTTTCGTTTTGAAGAACCATCACCAAATGTTATGCCACCTTATTTTGCAGATTATTATTTTGACTTTAAGTCAAAGCGATCTATCTTTGGCGCTGAAGCAAAAATCTATGGATTGGATGCAGCAAAAGATTCACGAATCGAAGCGGACGTAATTGATCTACTATTCGAGAAGCGAGGAAAGGCAATCGCATGGAATATCGCAAAAAAAGCCTATCGTCAATTCATCTATATGGGCGAC
>JANYDV010000023.1 GCA_025363505.1 Bacteroidota bacterium | reverse complement strand
GCTCCGACGAATACCTTATTGCTTGATAAAACAAGCCCTGGTACAAATATCAGCTCATTTGGTGTTGATGCCGATGGTGAGATTTTTGTCATTGCTTTTGGTAGTGGAAAGATAATGAAGCTTCGTAGTGATGCCGCTGTCGATGAATATAGTCGTAGTAGTGCTGCGCTTCAAATCACATTGCAACATTCGATTCTTGCTCGTGAGAATACAACACTTGCAGTCACAATTACGACCCTAAATCCTGGTAAACTGACCTTCGCAGTTGTTGATGCTATCGGAAGAGAATATTCATTGCCGTCCAAGCAGCTCATCTCCAATTCTACAGCGATAACGTTTGATTTGAGGAATATGATTGGTGTTTGTCCTGCCGGAGCATATATTTTCAAAATTACGGATGGAAACCACTCGGCATTTGCGAAATTTATGATTGAGTAATATTCAACTTTACCATCGTGAGCATCATCTGTTTCGATGGTGAAGTGTTATTTCGTAAACTCGGCAATTACTTCTGCAACCCTCACCCCGTCGAGCGCGGCACTGATGATACCGCCTGCATAGCCGCCCCCTTCGCCGCATGGGTAGAGTTTTGCAATTTGCGGATGTTCAAGTGTTTTGCTGTCTCGGGGAATTCGAACCGGCGAACTCGTTCGTGTTTCGACACCGAGAACGAGTGCTTCCTCGGTAATATAATCTTTCATTTTCTTTCCGAAGTCTTTGAAACCGCTTTGCAATCTCTCGGAGATCTGTTTTGGTAACAGTGAATGCAACGGTGAAGCGACAGTGCCGGGTTGGTAGCTGGTTGATGGAAGTGTCGATGATGCTTTGCCCTGAATAAAATCTGTCAAACGTTGTGCCGGTGCGGCTTGAGTTTTCCCACCTGCTTCAAACGCCAATTGTTCAAGTTGCGATTGATACACCATTCCTGCAAATGCTCCAAATTTACTGAATGGTTGTAAATCTTCGAGTTCGATTGCAACGACGACCCCTGAATTTGCAAAGGGAGAATCCCGACGCGAAAGACTCATTCCATTCAAAACTAATTCTCCCGGCGCAGTTGCTGCGGGCACGATAAATCCACCGGGGCACATACAAAATGAAAACACGCCGCGCCCTGATGCTTGTGCGGTGAGGCGATAACTTGCCGCAGGGAGATGCTCATTTCTGATGGTGCAATGATATTGATCTTTATCAACAAGTGACTGCGGATGCTCGACTCGAACACCCATGGCAAAAGACTTCGCTTCGATCAGAATGTTCTTGTCTGAAAGTAATGTAAATATATCACGTGCCGAGTGTCCTGTCGCAAGGATCACGGCAGTGCCGATAAACTCATTCCCATCGCGAGTTCGTACTCCGCAAATAATTTGGTTTTTAATGATAAGATCATTTACTACCGCGTTAAAATGAATCTCACCACCGGCTGTCATAATCGACAGGCGCATTGCCGCCACAACTTTCGGCAAATTATTCGAGCCAATGTGCGGATGTGCATCAACAAGAATATCCGGTGTTGCGCCATGAGCAACTAAGGTGTTGAGCGTGCCCGTTACATCGCCTCTTTTGGTTGAGCGAGTATAAAGTTTGCCATCGGAATAGGTCCCCGCGCCGCCTTCACCAAAACAGTAATTGCTATCAGGGTTGACGATACCTTTTCGTTGTATAGCGGCGAGATCGTGACGACGGGCTTGCACATCTTTCCCACGTTCGAGAATGACAGGTTTAATACCCAATTCGATTAATCGCAAAGCAGCAAACATTCCGGCAGGTCCGGCACCGACAATAACTACGGTCTTTGCATTGCTTTTTAATGTAGGATATTCTTTGGAAATATGTTGTTTTTCCGGTGCTGTTTCATCATAAAATACTTCCACCTGGAGATGAATCTTAACCTGTTTCGACCGTCCGTCTATCGAACGACGAAGCGGTTTAATGAAGCTGATTCGGTCAATGGGAATATTGAGAATAGCTGATGCCTGTGCCTTCCATTGAGACATATCATCGGAAGTTTCAGGGGTCAAGATCAATTCTAACGAAGTTCGCACTATTGGTGTTTATGGTTATGTTCTCTGGTAGAGAGAACAGTATTTTACCGGATTTGGGTTACAAAAGTTATGTCACAAGTCGTCGTTATTGCATTTTATAAGTTTGTTCGTCTCAGTGAGTTGCCTCAACTGAAGATTGATCTCCTGGCACTGTGTAAGGGAGATGGATTGCTCGGTACGATCCTTATTGCCGAAGAGGGTATTAATGGAATGTTAGGCGGAACCCGCGAGCAGATCGATTCGGCGCTTCGAGCACTTCACGCTGACCCACGATTTAGTGATCTCGACTGGAAAGAGTCCTTTACGGATGTGATGCCATTCGAAAAAATGAAAGTACGTCTTAAGCGAGAGATTGTCGCGTTGGGCGTGCCGCAAGTGGACCCCACTCACCACGTTGGTACCTACGTCGCCCCACAAGAGTGGAATACTCTTATCAGCGAGCCTGATGTTATTGTGATCGACACAAGAAACAGTTTTGAGGTTAATTACGGGACATTTAAAAATGCGATCGATCCGAAAACAAAAGCTTTTCGTGATTTTCCGGATTTTGTAAAAGAAAATCTTGAATCAAAAAAGGATCA
>JANYDV010000013.1 GCA_025363505.1 Bacteroidota bacterium | reverse complement strand
ATCTTGATTAGCTACCACTACAAATTCTGAAGGAAGGTCAGCAAGAGCCGATGAAACAACAAGGGCGTTATAGGCTGCTACGACATATTCTGTACCCCAACCAACCGTTGGAATTACGTACATACCATCAGAAGTCTCAAGAGCTCTCGAAAGAAAATACACAGAAAGATCTGCGTCGGTAGACCAAATGTGAACTGCTCTTTTTTCCGCAATACCACTTGAACTTAATTCAGTAGTGGTAGGAAAATCCTGTTTATTTGGTAATGATTGTACAATTGTTGTTTGATTTGCTGTGATTGTTTTTGCAAATTCTGGTGAATTCCCGATCTGGATATGCGCAGTAGTGTTCCTTGTCGATGTAATATAGATATAAAAATACCTATTTGAATTTCCCAACTGTCCCGTGCGAAAATAGTTTTGCGGTATAGCAAACCACAAATCTCTTCCCAAATTTGGGGCGCTTTGGTTTTCTGAAATGACGGTGTGGGTAATTCTCCCTTGTGCCGAAAGAGGGCTGTGCCCTATGCTTGCAAGAGTGATCGTCATTGAAATGACGAGGAGTAGTTGGGACAATCTTCGAAACATATCGCTGCTGTTCCTTTCAGTAAAATGATGTAATCACATCATTAAAACACAACTCACGCCCTGTAGTTACGAAATGAGGGCAAGACACACACAATTTTAATCCATCCCTGTTGTCGAAGGTTCCTTCAATCAAACCTTCAATTAAACAGGACAACAAACTCCAACCCCAAACAGTCTGCTTGGGGTTGGAGTATCATGATAACGCTTATTGTTCGATCGGCGACTCGATCACGACCTGCACCGTACGATTGTAATAACGTCCTTCCGGAGTTTCGTTCGGATAGAGCGGTGCTGACTTACCAAAGCCGGTAGATTTGAGTGTATGAACGTTGCCTTTGACTCTTGCCTGAATATCTTTCATCGTCGCACTTGCACGATTACTCGAAAGCTTCAGGTTATAGTCGGGTGTACCGAGAATATCGGTATAGCCGTTCACATTCACATCAGAACCACCTTTGATACGCGGAAACACAAATTCTTGCAAAATTTTCTGATTCCATTTACCCATTTCCGAGCTATTATACTTGAAAAGAATAAGGTTGTATGTTTCGCGAGTTTTATCAGGAAGATGCTCTGAGGTAACATCTTTTTGTGAGAACTGGCGCACTCCGGTCATATCAACAGCTGACTGATGGACTTTGCCGGCAACGTCAGTGACATTAAGCTGAACGCCGAGATCGGTCTCATCGGCAGGAAGCTTACGCCCTGCGTCCGAACGCCAATTCCATTCACCTGATACTGTTGTCGAAACCGCACCGAGGTCAGAAATTCTTGCCCATTCGGTACCGGCTTGAGTAATGACTAACTCACGGCTCTTGACACGCTCATCACGAATACCGTTCTTGAGTGAGAATTTTGCGGTGCGATAGTCAGGATATTTCACGAGTGTTTCGCGACGAATCGGTTTGATAATCTCCCAATCTTCTGAAAGCACTTCAACGCGACGATTTTCTTCGATACCTTCCGGTGTGGTCGAAAGCGTCGAGTTCGCCGGTAAATTACGAGCTTCGAGCGAAATACGCCCGGCATCAATTCCCCAAATATCCACGAGATATTTTTTGACATTCTCGGCGCGAGTACGAGAGAGATCGGTAGATTTTTCGACAGCGGATTGCTGTGAGTTACAACCGACAAGCCCGATTTTTGCTTCAGGTTTATTGCGCAAACGGAAACCGAGACAGTTGAGATAATTATAATATCCGTTATAGGTTGCAGTGATTGTATCCTCAGTAAAGCTTTGGGTTTCGGCAGGACTTGAATACAACACATATCTTGGAGGGATAGCACCGTTGCCTTCATCAAAGAATACCATTGGCAACAATGCGAAAAGCTCAACGGTAAGCTGTTCGCGAATAATTACACCCTTGAAATTCGGAAATTTACCAGGAAGTTTTGTCATCAATTCTGGCTGTTCTGTAATCCACTTTACTACCGGCGGCTCTTCATTGTTCATCGGGATGTCGTGGGTGATGATACGAGAGCTGTCGTTACGCAATGGAATAGAAACTCGTGTTTCAGGGTATGGGAAGTGATTTGCTTCGGTCGCACTGACTAAATACGATCCGCCAAGATAACCGGTTTTGTTTGCTGTTAGTACACACAAATATTCACCAGTTTCGCTGTTAGCCACTTTGTCATAGACGATGTCGCCGGTTTGCTCATCTTTGATAATGACGTGAGCAGCGAGTTTCTCGTTGGTGTTAACGTCAAAACAAATACCACGCAATACGAGCGTTGGTTTTGGCTGTGGCGGGTTCATTGCCATATAAATATCGAGTCCGCCGGAACCGCCGCCACGATTAGATGCAAAAAATAGTACCGATCCCGAGGCAGGGACAGTTAAGAACATATCATCGGATGAGCTATTGATTGGCTCCGGAAGTGCGATCGGTGCGCTCCAGTCCTGATCGTTTGGTCCGATAAATTCCGAGAAGAAAATATCTTTTTTACCAACTCCGCCATGTCCATCAGAACAGAAATAGAGTGTTTGTCCGTCGGCAGCCAAAAACGGCGAACCGTCATAACCACTGGTATTGATCTTTGGTCCGAGATTGACCGGCTCGCTCCAACGCCCGTCAGGCAAGAGATGCGAAATAAAAATATCAACATTGGCGCCATTTTCGCTGCCCATTTTTCCGGCGCGATTTGATGCAAAGAACATTCTTTTACCATCGGGGCTGATAGCCGGCTGCGATTCCCACTTCGTGGTGTTGATTGGTGCACCGACTTCATGCATATTTTTCCAGTCACGACCTTCGAGCGTCGCGACCCAAATATTCATATCATTCTTTTCGGTTGTCCCGCGATTGGTAGCAAAATAAATCGTCTGTCCATCAGCGGCGATCGATGCGGCACCATCACCATATTCACTGTTAATATCGGAAAGATTGTTTGGTGCTGTCCATGTTGAATCATCAGCACTTGGGTTAGTGGTTACCCAAAAATCATCATAGCCTTTGCCGGGACGACGTGAAACGAAGTACATCGTTCTGCCATCAGCAGTAATGGTCGGACCGAAATCTTCGCTTCCGGAATTGATGATCGGACCGAGATTCTTGACAACCAATTTTCTAAATTGGTTGGTGGAAGTATCAGGTTGCGGAATCGGTACCGGGGGCATTAATTTGCTAAAAGCCTTATAATTTGCGCTGGGGGAAGAACTTGGTGCAACCGTCAGTTGCTTCAATTTCGCTTTGACTGCGCGGAAGGCTACACTTGGTTCAAACAGTGTAATCATCGCGATCACAGCGACAACGGTGGCAAGTCCGATCACAAGGGGGCGTCGTGAGCTTGAGAAGTTCATAAGTGTCTGTACTCGATTTATTTAAAAATGGTGTATGATGAAACAGTAGTAGTATTCACCGTATGGTGATGAAGCGATACGGTTTTCCTACACAACTCTGCGGCGTGACAACAATAGTTAGCCAAAACGCCGGACAACGAAAATACTCAATTTTTGAGAGCCTCACCCAAAGAATGGCTTTTTAAGGCTTCTCCTATTCAATAACGGCTTTTATTGGGAATTGTTCACTTGCCTGTTTTGGAAGCAAATAAATTGACATCGGTCTGCCTCCTTTTACCGTTACCGAAACGGTCCGATTCGACGCTCCGTCGCTCAATTGTAATTGTTTGATGCCGACCGGTACATCGAAATATACTACTTGTTTGTTGGTCATCAAAATCGTTTTCGTACCGAAAGTCACGGTAATGCTCGCATGATCGGGCGTTGCCATAATCATCCGTACTCGTGTAACATTTGCGTCACTCGGACACGTCATCGTATCGAGCAACACCAGATGATCAAGCGCAGAGCCGCTTTGCCCGAACGGAATTTTCTCGATTGTGACAAATGTAAATCGTTGATCAATTGCCGCCGTTTGGGTTACTGAGTCAAGGATATTTCCTAAAATGACATCGCGGGTTTTACTAAAGTAATAGGTGGACGTACTATTGAGCAATGGATTAAGAGCGAAATAATTTGACAGCGAGTCGCTCGGAATATCCATTACTGTGTTTTGTTGCTGTGGGTAATTACTTCTAATATCATTCTCCTTCGAACCCCTTACAAACAAACTCAACTTCTCCGAACGAGAGCAGTTCATCAATCGCAAGCCAAAGGTTTTTACACTTAGAATAGAAACACCACTCTCCGCATCAGTCAGTAATAATGCTGACGCGGTGTGCTCTTTTCCTACAGGACTTGTTCGTCCGCGAATAATCGCTGTTAAAACGAAACCCGTTGATGGTAGTTTATACGGAAATAAGACAACCACATTTTGTGGTTTCCCGGCTTCAGTTATCAACAATCGTTTATTCTCAGTTAAATTAAAATATTTATAAGTATCCCCACGATAGGGTATATCTTTTGCATTCGGTACTGCTGTAGAATCCCAATTAATATCAAGTGAAGGAAGGTCAGGTATGGCATGAATAAAACGAATCCAAGTATTTTCGTCGTGTGGATAGTGTTCATCATCAAGTAATAAAGCTTTTTTTGTATTCCTTTCGGAAGCAAGTTTTGTTTTGGCTCGACCAACTATAATTATTGTCTCTCTATTCAACGTTAAGTTTGCACTGTCAACAAATATGGTATCTCTGCCTGCGGCATCGGAGGTGACAGTGATTTTTGTTTTTCCTATTCCAAGTCCGCCGCCATCGGCGAACTGAGTCGAATAACCAAAATCATTGGGGAGATCATACGGATAATCTTTTTTAAAAGCACGACCATTGAGCCATACAGTGATGAGGTCTTGATCGGGCATAGCATTAACAAGCCTGAGCTTTGCGAGTCGGCTTTGGGGATAGTCACAAACCGGTGTGCAGGAAAAAAATATTGCAGTCAGGGGAGAAAAGATTGCGATCAGCGCGAGAATGAACAGTCGTTTCATCATTTGGATTTTGTCGAAATACAATTCTGTAATACTGAATATCTATAAATACAACAACACACGCCCCTGAAAGTTACGGAGAAGTATGAAGTTGTAGTACATTTTTAATCGAATACCAGCCATAGAGAAGATCACAATACACAGCACCCTCTATTGTGATTTGTTTGTCAATTATTTCATCAGGACTATATCGGTCATAAAATGAACGCCCTATCACATTGTCTTTCAGGACATAAAGAGCAAACGATTCATATCCACGATGATCTAATTCTCTCACCGCTGAGAGAAAAAGTGCTTTGCCGATCCCAAGTCCGTGAAATTCACTCAAAAGATAGAGAGCAGATAATTCTGCCGGATATTCAGAATGTTCTTTTATAGCTCGCCCTGCCGTTACATAGCCAACGACAGTATTCTCAACCTCTGCCACAAAAACACACCGGTGTACATCATTACGAACGTCAAGAATATTCTGCCATTTTGTTACATAGTGCTCATTGTTCATCGCATCGAGAAAGGTTTGTGCGATCAATCCGGCGTAGGTACTCTTCCACGAGTTAATATTTATTTGTGCCATGACTGTTGCATCGCTAATAATTGCCGGGCGAATACGATATGAAATTTCATTATTCATTCTCTTAAAAGACACCAACTTGAGCCAAGTTGTTTCATCCTGCTGTATTTTCGTAGTACAAAAAATGCCAAAGCACTATTTTATCAGTGACTGTCATCTGGGCTACGGTACCAACCGCGAAGCCGATCGCGAGCGCGAACGTAAGTTGCTTGCGGTGCTCGAACGTATCGAGACTGAGGCAAGCCACGGCGAAGCAATCTCGCTCTATATCGTTGGTGATCTGTTCGATTCATGGTTCGAATATCGGCAAGTTATTCCTCGTCGTCATATTCGCGTTCTTGCTGCACTCGCAAAAATCAGGGAGCTGATACCGGTAGAATATTTAATGGGCAACCATGATTTCGGTCATCGAGATTATTTTCAGCGCGAGTTGAACATTCCTGTACACAGTGGTGATCTCGAACCAATTCTCTTCGGAAAAAAATTCTATATCGCGCACGGTGACGGCAAAGCATTGCACGACAGAGGGTATCTTATTTTGCGCTCGATACTCAGAAATAAATTTCTGTTATGGTGCTACTCGTGGCTGCACCCTGATATCGGGGTCACGGTCGCTGAGAAAATGAGCGGCTCTTCGCGTAGCTATACTGATCAGCGCGATGCACTTCAGAAGCAAGACGGGCTTCGCTTGTTTGCCGAGAAAAAAATAGCGGAGGGATTCGATTATGTGGTCATGGGACATCGTCATAAACCGGAGATCATACCCATAGGGAATGGCAGCTATATCAACCTCGGCGACTGGCTCAAGCACTTCAGCTATGGAGTTTTTGATGCAACAGGATTTCGTCTCGAAAATGCTTCTGAAACAACTGCCACCTCATAACGTTGTAAATTTGTGATAGTGGACGAACACCAAGAACCGGAATATCATCAGGAGCACCCCTCCTCAGCATCTCACTATGGCAAAACGCCGTGGGAGAATTTTACTGCTTTCGCTAAAAAACGGAAGCGTCTGCTCATTCTTATTATTATTTTTGGTGTCGGTCTTCCGTGGCTGATTTTCGAGGTTCTCAAAGGAGTCCCAACGCTTGACCAACTCGAAAATCCACACCCCGAGCTTGCTACGCGCATTATCAGCTCCGATGGCGAGCCGCTCGACCAATTTTATATTAAGAATCGTACCACCGTCAAACTCCGAGAAGTACCCAAGACATTAATTGACGCATTGATCGCCACCGAAGATCGTGATTTTTATAATCATTGGGGTATGAACGTCTGGCGAACGGTAAAATCGCTTTGGACTGATGTTATTACCCTCAGCCCTAAACAAGGCGCGAGCACCATCACACAACAGTTGGCGAGAAATCTTTATCTTTCGCAAGAAAAAAGTGTGCTCCGTAAAATGCGCGAAGCCGTCAGTGCTGTCCAGATCGAACGTACCCATACGAAAAACGAGATATTGGAAATGTATCTCAATGTGTGTTATATGGGTCGAGGGGCTTACGGAATTGCGGTTGCAAGCCAAGTCTATTTCGGAAAAGATGTGTCGAAACTGACACCGGCTCAATGTGCATTTATGATCGGTATTCTAAAAGGTCCGGAAAATTATGACCCGGAAGATAACTATGACCGCGCTGTGGCTCGTCGTAATACGGTGATCGAAAACATGGTTGATGCCGGTTATCTCGATCAAGCAAAAGCGAATAAGTATAAGCAAGACCCGATTAAGGTTGTGCCTGCTCGGACTTATCAGGGCATCGCTCCGCATTTTGTGGAGATGGTACGCCAGCAACTGCAAAAAATGCCGGAGTTGGCACCGTATGATTTTTATCGTGATGGTCTGGTTGTCTTTACGACAATCAATGCGCAGATGCAACGCGCTGCCAATAAAGCAGTCGATGAACATATCGCCCAATATCAACGCGACATCGTAAACAAACGCTGGAATTGGAAGCAACACCAAGAGCTTCTCGACTCATTAGTTGCTAAGGCCGCCCGAAGCACGCCGATGGTGCATAGCATTGAAGATCCAAAAGAAAAGAACAAGATTGAGCGTAAACTTCGAGCTGACCCTAAATTTATTGATAGTGTTAAACGCGAAGAATTACAATTGCAAGCAAGTTTTGTTTGCCTCGATCAGCGCACCGGACAAATATTAGCAATGGTCGGCAGCTCGAACTATCGCGAGCATCGCTACGGACTTAATCATGCGACGCAGATCATCCGCCAACCAGGTTCGGCATTCAAGCCATTTGTGTATGCAAGCGCATTCGAGAAAGGCTTTACGCCTGAGTCGATGGTTTCAAATGAGGCAATTGAAATGCCTGATGGTGATAAAGTCTGGCGCCCCAGTAATATGGGCGAATCCATTGGTGGCTCGATGTCGATTCGTTCGGCTCTTCAGTGGTCAGTCAATCTTTGTGCGGTTCATGCTATTCTCGATCTTACGAATGTTTCCGATGTTGTGAAACTTGCCAAACGAATGGGCATAAAATCTAATATCCCCGCCGTGCCGTCAATCGCACTTGGCACAGCCGAAGTCGTGCCGATCGAACTTGCCAGCGCCTATTCGACATTCGCCAATGATGGTGTTCGGGCAACACCATACGCTATCCTACGAGTCGAAGATCGCAATGGAAAAGTTATTTTTAAAGCAAAGCCGGAATTTGATCTTGTCTTCGAGCCGAAGATAGCCCAAATGATGACGAAAAGTTTACAAGCTGTAGTGGAAGTCGGGACTGCATCGAGTATTCGCCGATTTTTTAATTATCCTGCCGCAGGTAAGACCGGGACCACTCAAAATTATGCCGATGCATGGTTCTGTGGATATACACCCCTCTACACTGCTTGTGTATGGGTGGGGTTCGATGACAAACGAGTAACGTTCACGAGTGCTGACGGACAAGGCGGACGAGCAGCCGCGCCGATCTGGGGTCGGTTTATGAAGTATTCTTACGATGCGCTGAAACCGAAAATTTTGTATTTCAATACTAATTGGAATGGTGCCGTTCCATCAGTGGATTCTACGAAAAAGGATTCTGTCGCACTCCCAACTCCGGGACCAACAGAAGTCCCCCCCACCAAATCGGATGAAAAATCTACACCTCCGGTGATACCACCGCCCCCGGTTCAAATACCACCCCAAAATAACGACCCTAAAAAGTAGGGACTGTCGTTCAAACAAATTCTCTTAAATGGTAAATCGTTTGGGGTCTATGTCCCGAACTGGTATATTTGTAACATTAAGGACAGACCGAAATTATGACAGATACCTCGCTTGATTTTCAGTTAACCGACGACCAAAACGCCATTCGTCAACTCGCACGTGAATTTGCTGCAGCTGAGATTAAACCACACGTGATGGAATGGGATGAATCACAGACGTTTCCGCTTGAATTGTTTTCTAAAATGGCACAGCTGGGGTTTCTCGGAATCATGGTCCCGACCGAATATGGTGGTGCCGGTCTCGGTGCGATCGAGAATGCGATTATTATTGAAGAACTTGCCAGAGTCTGTCCCTCGGTTGCACTTTCGATTGCGGCTCATAATGGTTTATGTACCGGTCATATTTTTGCATTTGGCACCGAAGAAACAAAGAGAAAATATATCCCTGCACTTGCCACCGGTGAGGTGATCGGTGCTTGGGGACTGACCGAACCAAGTTCCGGTTCTGATGCTGGCGGTATGCAAACTTCCGCCGTTCGCGAGGGCGACCATTACATCCTCAATGGTGCAAAAAATTTTATTACTCACGGTACCTACGGTAAAACAGCTGTCATTATGGCGATTACCGAACGTGCAAAAGGCTCGCATGGCATTAGTGCATTTGTCGTTGACAAATCAATGCCGGGATTTACAGCATCAAAGAAAGAAAATAAATTGGGGATGCGCGCCAGCGATACCTCCAGTCTGTTGCTTGATAATGTGAAAGTACCCGCCGCAAACTTACTCGGCAACGAAGGCGAAGGATTTGTCCAAGCATTAAAAGTGCTTGATGGTGGTCGCATTGCTATCGCAGCATTGAGTGTGGGCTGTGCTCAGGGTGCGTTTGATGCCGCGATCAAATATGCACAAGAACGTAAACAGTTTGGCAAGGCGCTTTCGGAGATGCAAGCAACTCAGTTTAAACTTGCACAAATGTCGATGAAGCTCGATGCTTCACGGTTGCTAACCTACAAAGCCGCCGCACTTCGTGATAGCGGCGAACCATACGGTATTCCCGCTTCGATGGCAAAGATGTTTGCCAGCGAGGCATGTGTGAATATCTGCGAAGAAGCCATTCAGATACATGGTGGGTATGGATACATCAAAGAATTTCCGGTCGAAAAATTCTGGCGCGACTCCAAGCTCCTTACTATCGGCGAAGGAACAAGTGAGGTTCAAAGAATGGTGATTGCCAGAAACGTGGTAAAAGAATACGCACTCTAATTACTGTAAGACCAACGTTTGCTCGGAGTGTTTCCCGTTTGATTCAACGACAAGATGATATACTCCTCTTGCACGTGAAGCCATATTGAGCGTTAACGTATTTCCTATTGCTTGTTGGGAAATAACTACCCTACCCAACACATCCGTTAGTAATATCTGCGAAGGTTGTCCGCCGTCATTATTCCAGTTTAAATGAACAATATCCGAAACGGGATTTGGATAACATTGAAGACCGTCCGTTGAAGCAGGAGTTTGATGAACGGCGTTAGATCCATTCCAGAGCTGTTCGGTTTTATCAATCGAAACCTTGAGTGCATTCTCATCGCCGCCAAGCGCAATGACATAGGTCATACGAATCGAATCATGCGATGCCAGTGGTACGTTTTTCAACCCGAAGATCATCGAAACATCATTCGGTCCGGCAGTGGGGCGCTGAGTAGTCATTGTAAACCACTTTGCGCGTTTCGGAAATCCGTTATAGGTTTGGTAACTCCCGTTTGACCCATCATTCTCCAGCGCATAAAAATTTTGTGACGACTGGGAAGGTATTTCTGAGATTAGTTTAATACCCACCATTGGATATTGGGGGTCGATTCGTTTGGTAATAAAAATAGAGCTATCAACAGCTGATACCGATGTCGTATTTGCTACACCCGAAGCGCCAATATCCCAATCCATAAACAATGCAATGGCGGTAGCATCTGAGGGAGCAACCCCATTTTCGGCAAGGCGTTTTGAAATCATATAATCAAATACTACGGCATCGGCAGATGCCCCTTCGGTAAACACATACGACCGACTTCGTACTGAGACACCAACTTGGATATCTGCTGATGCGAGCGAGTCATTATAAAATGTTTCAATCTCTTGGACAGCCTTGGGTCTGTCCGGCACTGAAAGATATTGTGCCGCAGAGGTAGTTTTGAAATCTTGATCGGCATCAACATCACTGTACTGCCCCGGCGCCGAAGCGACAACATGGTTGGTGTCGATTCCGATCATCAACCCTGCTTGAGAAAGAACACTTCTGTTTTGTGGCGAAATAAACGGAGGCGGGTTCGTCCAGATAAATCCCGACCCCTGGGCATTCCCACGAGGATCGTTATAGCCAATCCCACCTTTGGAATCAACAGTGATCGTTAAATTATTTTTGTTAAGATCAAGATAGGATCTATTGATCGTAAACGAAAAATAATCTATGTCCGGACCATAGTTTGACGGCTTACTCGTAAACTTGACTCGAACAATAATCATTTTATTCGGCGGTGCATTTGGCGCGACCGTTAGATGGAATGAGCCAATCACATTCTGGATCAAATCAAGAGTGTTCGCATTGCCGAACTGAATTAGCGGAGTAAAATTACTAATATATTCCGCACCACTAACAATCTCGATCTGTGCTTGCAAATTCACAACCGGGTCGAGATAATTTCTCACAGAAAGCGCAATGTCTGCGCCTTCATTTGAAGTGAGTTGATGGTCATTATCATCATCATCAATTTCAACAGAGACAATTCGTGCAGAGTGTTTGGCACTTGCTCCAAGCGCTTTTGCAATATTAATTAATCCACCTCCGGTATATTCGGGAAATGGATTGTTGGTCAACGGACCACAAGTAGCTCTGAGCAGTTCTATTGTTTGTGCAGGTTCAAAGTTAGGATATTTTTGCCGAATGAGAGCGATAGCCCCAGCCGCCGTTGGCGATGCCATACTGGTACCCGAAAGCTGTGCATAACTATTGCCCGGTACGGTACTGAGTACCCCACCGCCGGGTGCACAAACATCCACATGAGTACCAAAATTTGAAAAATAGCTGAGCGAAGCGTCCTGATCGACCGAACTGACCGAGAGTACATTATTGAAACTCGCAGGAAAGAAGTCTTGCAATATTCCGCTATTGCCGGATGCGGCAACGACCACACAATTTTTCGCGGTTGCATAATTTACAATTTCCTGACCGACATCAGACCGCATATTCCCACCCCAAGAATTATTGACGACCTTCGAACCCATATCTGCGGCATAGACAATTCCTTCGTAGCCAAATGAAATATCTACTCCGGTATTGTCACCACATTTTAATGCTAATAGTTTTGCTCCGAAAGCGACACCACAGACCCCCGCCCGATTGTTTCCGCTGGCTGCCATAATACCGGCGGTATGTGTCCCGTGCTCTCTTCCGGGATAGGGGTCATTATCGGGAGCGATGTTAGTAATTCCGGCAAAATCCCAGCCGTGCCAATCATCAATAAAACCATCGCCATCGTCGTCTATACCGTTCGAACGTTTATCAAGACCATCAGCATCAACTCCTGTTTCACCGGCATTAATATAGATCGCGTTGCGGAGATCAATATGCGTCCAATCGGTGCCGATGTCATCAACGGCAATAAGCATTGTTGAATCACAACGCTGAATGTCCCATGCCTCGGGTGCGTGGATCAACGGCAAAGAATATTGGTATGAGTACAACGAGTCGTTCGGAGTAAAACAGAGATTATATTTATATCGAGGTTCTGCCGATTCAACAATCCCATTCTTTTTTAAGATCGCACTCAATGCTTCAGGTGCGATTGTGGTGTCGGTGATCAACTCGAACCAACGAGATAGCTGCTCTTCACTGACGCGCAATGAATGAATCGTTTCGTTTTCGTTTATACGATCGACATTCTTTACTTGTGCAAATAAAATAGGATTGCCTTTCTCTCGAAGTTTTTCGAGAACCACATTGTGTTGGGCAACAAAAGGTTTGAGAGCAATAACTCTTACAGCCGCCGGTAATTGCAGGAGTGTTGTGATCGCGTGAGGGTCACTAAGAGCACAGCGTTGGGGATCGAAATGCTTATCGGAGCTGATATACGGTGAAAACGCTTGGCGAAACGACTCGACTGCATTGGGTGAAATTCGGAAGAGTACTCTGCCGGGCACAGTAGGCTGTTGTGCAACACCAGCACCTGCCAACAGGCAGATCAGCATAACGATCGATATTTTCTGCAATAGACTCATAATATAATTACCTACACTAACAACACAGTCTACTGCAGAAAGTATCAACTGTTAGATCAAAAAAGAGGGTATCCTGCTTCTCTATTTATCGCTTTTTTCAGGGGCAGTAGGCATTGGTTTGTTTTTGGCGTCGAGGTTTTCTTTCTGAATTGTGTATCCTTTGGGAATTTCGAAGACATCGTCGGATACTTTTTCTTCTGACATTTCGACTAACTCGCTCTTCATAAATACCTTTCCGTTCTTCGACATTTCGGTCGAAACCGGGACGTGCCCGTCTCCGACAATTGGTGCAAGCACTGCCATTACTTGCTCGATACCACCAAGACCTGTGCGCTGTTTGCCCAGCAAGGCATCGCGGAGAATATCATAAAATTTTAGGCGTGGGTCTTGTGTGAGCCATAGTGTCATATCGCTGCCTGCAATAGTAGTGCGATATTCTTCGCAGGCTAAGCCGTTGATCACTTTTTTGTTGCCGGTTGGCTTCGGAAGATGCTGTTGCAACGAATCCAACAGATTTTGATGCGAATTTATTGTATCGTCAATCGCAGGGCGTTTGGAATCAATAGCCCTCAGATCAGTCACATACGCTACTTTGTTTGGTGCCAAAAAGGTGATCGTTCGGGCATTACGATCAATGATCGAATGCAGCTGGATCGGAAAACCCATTAGTGCAATATCATAAGCCACTTTGTCACCCTTGGTAAACATCGTCACCGACATTGACGTCCCCCCTGAGATGGGCGTATTTTGGGGCGGTGCGGTGATGGTTTTTGGCGGTGCTGTCGTATCATTAAAAAGATTACCGCCACTAACGGTGATCTTCTGAACGATCCTGCCTTCGAATGATTTGCCGGGAAGTTGGCTCCGTTCGCTGCACGAAATAAGCACCAACACCAGGGACAGTAACAGTAAACGATTGATGGTACGCATAGGATGAAATGGGTATAAAAATAGCGAAATTGATAACTACTTAACGCTTTCGGATTCGCTTTGTTTCTCGATAATTAATCTCAATTTGGGTCAATGCTTTGCACACAATTTTTCTCTTCGCGTACAAATAACGAGAACATTATAGTCATTTTGCGGTTTCAGAGGTGATATTTTTCATCTCATAGTATATTTTCACGATTACTCAATGAAATTACGTGGATTATTAAAGGGGTTGTTCTTTTTCTTGCGGCTCCATATTATTTTCGAGCCGTTAGCAAGAGTCATGCGCTTTGCGTCGGGGCTTTCTGCGGTTTCGAAATGGATCAGCCGGCATTCGCCGAGCGTGAAATTCAACGATTTTTAC
This sequence comes from Bacteroidota bacterium, assembly GCA_025363505.1. Classification (GTDB taxonomy): domain Bacteria; phylum Bacteroidota; class Ignavibacteria; order Palsa-1295; family Palsa-1295; genus JAFDZW01. The sequence goes on along the minus strand of JANYDV010000013.1, from coordinate 13,854 downwards.
AGCTTCAAACGAGACTATAACAAACGTTACGCACTCTACGATTTCGTGAGAACGTCCGAACAGCTTGATGCTTTTGACTATCTCGAATTCGGTGTTGCATCGGGGCTGTCAATGCGTTGGTGGACGAGCAATAATCCAGATCCCGATGCCAGATTTTATGGCTTCGACACATTCACGGGCTTGCCCGAAGATTGGGGTCCGTATAAAAAAGGCGATATGAATTTTGGTGATCCCCCGGCAATCGGCGACGCTCGGATCACTTACTTGACAGGGTTATTCCAGCAAACTTTACCTAAATTCATCAAAGAGCGAGTCTTGGAGAGAAAACTCATTCTGATGATGGATGCCGATCTCTATAGCTCGACTTTATTTGTCTTAGCTTCGTTGGCACCGTATCTCAAAGCCGGAGACATTATCTTCTTTGATGAGTTCAACGTCCCCGCTCATGAATATCTCGCCTTTAATGATTTCGTAAGATCATTTTACATCAAATATGAAGTGATCGGCGCGGTTAGTAATTTCTATCAAGTAGCGATAAAAGTGTTATAAAAAAAACCGGTATGAACATCATTCATACCGGCTTGATATTCTACTCAAGGTCAATTTACGCTACGATCTTATCAGCCTCTTGCTTCGCATACGCCAGTGTCCCACCGGCTAAGATCAACTGTCTTTGGCGTTCGGTTAGTGGGCTGGTAATTTGATAATTGGTGCCTTTGGTGGTGTTGGTAAGTGTGATCGTCTCAGGATGATTTGCGATCTGCGTTCTCGCATTTTCTATCACTAATTCATCACCTTGTTCGATAGTGTCATAGTCAGCAACATTGACGAAGGTTGCAGGCAGAATTCCAAAATTAATGAGATTGGCGAGATGGATTCTCGCAAAACTCTTGACGATCACTGCTGTCACACCGAGATAACGTGGTGCGAGCGCGGCGTGCTCGCGGGAAGAACCTTGTCCGTAGTTCTCGCCACCGATTACCATTCCGCCACCCCATTCTTTACAGCGCTTCGGAAAATCAGGATCGACTCTGACCAATGTAAATTCACTGATCGCAGGAATGTTCGAGCGTAGCGGTAATACTTTCGCTCCGGCAGGCATAATGTGATCGGTGGTGATATTATCACCCATTTTCAACAATACTTTGCCCGATAAATTTTCCGGTAATGCCCCGAAGTGCGGCAACGGTTTGATGTTTGGTCCTCGGATGAGTTTCACGTTTGCCTTATCACTGACCGGTGGAATCACCATATCGTCAACGACAAAAAATTCTTTTGGGTCTTGAATGCTGGCAAATGGAATACCCAGATCGCGAGGATCGGTGATGACACCCATCAATGCAGAAGCGGCACAGGTCTCGGGACTTGCGAGATAGACTTTTGCATCTGCAGTGCCCGAACGGCCTTCGAAATTTCTATTGAATGACCGAACCGAAACAGAGCCTGACGGCGGGGCTTGTCCCATACCGATGCAAGGTCCGCACGCTGACTCAAGTATTCTCGCTCCTGATCTGATAAGCATCGCCAAGGTCATATCCTTATCACGAGCGATCATTTCAAAAACTTGCTTCGAACCCGGAGTCAAGGTAAAGCTGACATTCGGATTGACTACTTTGTCTTTCAAAATATATGCCGAGATACCGAGATCGTGATAGCTTGAGTTAGTGCAACTTCCGACGCAAGCCTGTGCGATAGGCGTACCGGCTACTTCGCGCACCTTTACCACGTTATCGGGCATGTGCGGTTGGGCGATGAGCGGTTCGAGTTCTGAAAGATTAATCTCGACGTGTTCATCATAACCACAACCTTCATCGGCTTTGACATCGAGCCATGACGCTTCTCTCTGTTGTGATTTCAAAAATGCTAACGTCGTTTCGTCTGATGGAAAGAGCGAGGTAGTTGCGCCAAGTTCTGCGCCCATATTACAGATCGTGAACCGGTCGGCGATCGGCAAATTATGTGCACCCTCGCCATAATATTCAACAATGCGACCTGTGCCGCCTTTGACGGTCAAACGGCGAAGCATTTCGAGTATCACATCTTTTCCGGTTACCCAATCTTGTAGCTTTCCGGTTAATTTAACGCCGATCACTTTCGGCATCGGTGTATAAAACGGTTGTCCGGCAAGAGCCATCGCAATGTCAAGACCACCGGCACCCATGGCGATCATTCCCAGACCGCCACAAGTCGGGGTGTGCGAATCGGAGCCGAGCAGAGTATCGCCCGGAACGCCGAAACGTTCGCGGTGAACCTGATGGCAAATGCCGTTGCCGGGGCGCGAGAAGAACAAACCATATTTCGCCGCAACCGACTGAAGATACTGATGGTCGTCGGCGTTCTCGAAGCCCGTCTGGAGCATATTATGATCAACATAACTTACCGAAACTTTCGTCTTGATAGCATCAAGCCCCATTGATTCAAATTGCAAATACGCCATCGTACCGGTAGCATCTTGGGTCAAGGTTTGATCGATCCGCAAACCGATTTCTTCGCCCGGAGTTGGCAATGAAGGATGCGAGACAAGATGTGCCGAGAGTATTTTATGCGTCAGACTTTGCTTCATATTTTTGCTATGTTATTGGGTGGGTTGTGCCGTTAGAAACACTACAACAACGCAACCGAAGAAATAATTTTGCCGTGGGAGACCCGTTGCAAATAATACAATTTGAAGCATAAAAAAAAGCGAGACGGTATTTCTACTGCCTCGCTTGTTGAAGATTAGACTTCGGGTTGGGGTAACGCTAGTTTACCAGCGTTTTCCACCACCACCGCCGCCGCCGTAACCACCGCCGCCACGGTTTCCACCGCCGCCGCCGCCATAGCCACCGCCGCCACGATTACCACCGCCTGAACGCTCTTCCATAGGACGAGCTTCGTTAACCGTAAGAGTACGGCCACCAAGTTCTGCCTCATTGAGCTCAGCGATAGCTTTTTTGCCTGCTGCGTCATCTGCCATTTCGACAAATCCGAAGCCTTTGCTGCGGCCTGTCTCACGGTCATTGATAACGCGAGCACTTGCTACTGTTCCGTAGCTTGAAAACATTTGGGTAAGCTGGTCTTCGTCCGTTTGGTACGGAAGTCCACCGACATAGATCTTAATCATTGTAAATAGTTATTATTGTTAAACAGTACGCTTTGCGTATGTGCTTGAGAAGATGTCGTGTCGGCAGCAGTGAAGTCGGAACGTTCGAGTTTTGAAGCCCAAACGAAGAAACCGGAACCCTGGATGCGATACCTAAAACCTCGGAAACACAAAATCGAAGCATGAATACAGCACCCTAAACATCCCTGGGAAAGATTAGTTCAGTAAAATTACGGGAAATACAGTCTTACTATATAGCGTCTTTTGAAAGTATATGCTACTATATTTCCACTAATATCATCCTGTTATCAATATATGCGTACCACCAGATCGTGATCTACGTCACAAAGCGATGCGTTGAGGACGTTATCCTTTCAGAACACTCAGACGAATCTGTAACACTCAGTATTTAGGAAATCACATGAAACACACCACTACATATTTATTTCTGCTGGTTCTGTGCTTGAGCATTTTTTTTAGAACAAACGCTCAAGCGCAGACGGGTATGAATGCGAACATCACCCCCACAGTGATTGTGTCGCCGAACCCATCGCCATATCTATCAGATTGGCAATCGTCACCGCAAACAATACTGATCTCGGTAAAGCTCGATCAGCCGTTGAATCAATCGGTGAAATTATTGGCACAGCTTTCGCTCAACGGACAACTTGTTGCCAGTACCAATTTCCAAAAGATGCCGACGATGACGTTGCATCAAGGAATGAATACATTCAATGCAGCACAACTTATTCCCTATCAGGCAGTAGATATTGCTTCGGGGGCAAGGCAAACATCCGAACGCACAGGCAGACTCCAAGAAGGAAGTTATCAACTATGCGTATGGTTTGCCAATGCTGAAACCTCAGCAATGTTGGGTACGAAAACGTGTAACGCAATTTCAATTCGTGACATCCAACCGCCGGTACTTCTAAGCCCCAGCGACGGTGCGATGTTGTCATCACAACTTACACTGACGAAAGTCAAACTCAATACAACAAAGCAATTCACGCTTTCACAATTGGTCGCGCTCGATAAAAATGAACTCGGAAATTTGAGTTCATTTGAGATCATTTCGAATAACAATTATTTTACTTGTGCGCGTCCCGACCTGACCAGAGTAAATTCAGGCGCCACAAATTCGAGTATTATTCAACCCAGCTCCACCATTAATTCGAACAATTATGCACGGTTAATGGAAGAAGAAGGGATATTTTATTATCGCTATGAGATGAAAGAAGTAATGGTCAGCAGTGTTGCGAAAACTGCGCCGGCAGAGGAAAATCCGAGTTTCACGTGGCTTCCACCGATGCCACCACCACCGGTTCCGGTGACATATCGTATTCGTATTGTAGCGGTATATCCCAATCAGACCGGACAGCAAGTAATAGCAACGGCAACCCCGATTCTTGAAAAAGCGGGTTTGACTTCAACGATTTTTCACGATGAAGAAAATATGTTGGGCTTGCGTGTACTGGCAAAACAAACTCCGAACATACGTTTTGCATGGGCTGTGCAAGCAACTGATTTGCAGGGTATTGCTCTCGGAACAAACAACGGATGGTCGGAAGTCAGGATGTTTGATGTTGCAGGTGATCCGGATTTTGACCTTGTTCGTATCAAAAGAGATACTACAAAAAAAGTACAACCGAGAAGCGAAGGATTCTTTGATGTCTTTACTACGGTGGATTCACCGAAAGTAAAAGAACCTTGTCCGTATAAATATCGCGTGTTCAAACGTAAATTTTATACGCCTTGCGTCAATGGAATGAAAAGCAAATATGAAGTGTGGGGCGTGTTTACGTGTTCGCTCTGGAAAGGACACGGCGGACCTCATCACGGAACACTCGACGAATACTTCGTGCTTATCGGTTCGGTTGGTTGTGACCCTCAAGATGACAATAACGGTCGGATCCCCACAGAACCGGTGCCTCCAAGTGGCAGAATTATCAAACGTGACAGTCTCGAAAAAATACCGACACGAGAAGAAGCTGACAAAGCCGAAGCAAAAGATTTAAAGATTGCTCCGCCGGTCAAATGTCCGCAAACTGAAAAGAAATTACTTCGCACGGTTGCAGGCTCGTGGAAAAAAATCAAAACGGAGGTTGTTTCGCTTTCAGTAGGAACCGGTACGTATGCAAAAGTACACGTCACATGGCAACGCACGATCTGGAATGTATCACACGTTTCGCATTGTGTATTGTTGAAGGGGCATGCCGGTGCTCATAAAATGGACGCAGGTTCTGACATCTACGAAAAAGCATTTGCCATTACCATCACCACCGAGTATGGCGAAGGAGAATCGCAGACCCCGCCGGCTAAAGCCCCGGGCGATGAACTTCCGCAAGAAGACCCCAAATAACACACTTCAAGATCAGCACGAAGATCGGGACAACGCCTGTTGTCTCGATCTTTTTTATGAATTAAACACGAATAATTATTTACTCACTACACCAAGTAGCATTCCGTCGCCAATGGTGACGAACGAACTAAACATTCTTTTTTCAGCCACGAACCTCGCATTGAACTCACGGATCGATTGAATATTTTCGTAATCAGGATTCATGTGTGTAATCGTTTGATCGGCAACGAAGCCGAATGCCATCGCATTATCACCGGCTATAATACCACCATTGCGAACGAGCCGAAGTGCGTCTTCAAGATATGCCAGATAATTTTTTTTATCAGCATCAATCATAATAAAATCGAAATAATTATCGGGCATTGATTTCATGTGATCGAGTGCCGGTCCTTGTAAGAGTGAAATATTCTCCAGTCCGAGTGTCTTAAAATTTTTTCGTGCTGATTGTGCATGCACCGGCTCGAACTCAAGAGTCACCACTTCGCCATCAACCCCAACGGCTTGTGACATAATAGCGGCACTGAAACCAAAAAGCGTACCAATATCAAGCACACGCTTTGCTTTGATCGCCCGAAGAAAGAAGCCGACAAAGCGCGCCTGTTCGGGGCTAATCATTATCGGGGGCACTCCCATCTGATTTGCATGAGCTTGCATGATCTCCAGTGTCGCTTCTTCATCGCGAGCAACAAGATTCACAATGTACTTATAAATATCTTCGTTAAGAGGGGTTGCTTTCATTTCAGTTAGTTTATAATAATTTTATTCCGATCATACAAGAAAAAAATTGCTGCCTTTGTTCCATCAGCACCGCAAAATTCGTTTGCTACTTCTGTGGAATTGCCGTGTTATCAGAAGAGTAAATCACATCACCTATGAAACGAGCAGAAATAATTTGGATATTTTTGAGCACGATATTGGTATTTATCGGTTGTGAAAATCCCGGTCCCATCAGTACTGGTCATGACTCCGGCAGTCAATTGCAGCAATATCTCCAAACGATGAATCACGTCCGAGTGACTCTAATAGGCAATACCAATCATCATAGTCTCGTGAAGCAAACATCGTTTGACCCGGGCGCCGAACATGATTTATGGCTCCCAAGAAAGTATTGTTTTGCCAATACTGATACTACATTTATTCTTCATTGGCATGATTCAGCATTTACGACAAGCGCATGTTTTTCGGCGATCTGTCTTTCACCACTTGGATATATAGAGTACGGCTGTGGAGGGAATACAACGCTTCGAGGCATTTATCATTCGCAAGAAAATACTGTCACTGAATTGCTGAGCTTTTATTCTGAATTAGATAATCCTCAAGGCGGGTACCCTGATGATAATAATTATCGCGACCGATATGCCAGTATTACCATTCCGAGAGTTGAGCTTGATTCTGTGTTTGATGATTCGATAACATTCATTATTAAAGACCAGTCATTGTGGCAGTCGGTTGTCCTGAGTTATAAATCGGATGAAAAATACTATGGAAGTTTCATCCGTCAGCAAACCTACCAAGGAATAGATTTGAATAATACTGAGTATCCTCCAGAGTGTCGAATCGTATTTTTTAAGAAATAGTATCGAAGAGATCGTTACTCTTTTTTCGTTGAACCCCGAAATGTGAGTATGCCATATCGGTTACTTCCCTTCCGCGAGGTGTACGTTTAATGAATCCTTCTTGAATCAAGAATGGCTCATAGACTTCCTCGATCGTACCGGGTTCTTCGCCGACTGAAACGGCAATAGTCGAAAGCCCGACAGGTCCGCCATTATATTTTTCTATAATTGCCAGCAAGATGCGTTTATCCATATCATCAAGCCCATGTTCATCTACTTCGAGTGCGTTAAGCGCGACCAATGCGATCTCACGGGTGATACGTCCGTTGCCTTTGACTTGTGCGAAGTCCCGCGTGCGGTGGAGTAATCTATTTGCAATGCGTGGTGTGCCTCGTGAACGACGCGCAAGTTCGAGTGTGCCTTCGGCATCGGTATCAATATTTAATATTCTCGCACTGCGCTCGATGATGGTCTGCAACGTTTTGGCATCATAGTAATCAAGGCGATTGGTAATACCAAATCTCGAACGAAGAGGGGCAGTCAGCAGTCCGGCGCGAGTGGTTGCACCAACGAGTGTGAAGGGCTTCAGTGCGATCTGCACTGATCGTGCCGCCGGACCGGAGTCGATCATAATATCCAGAGTATAATCTTCCATCGCCGAATACAGATATTCTTCGACTGCGGCAGAGAGGCGATGGATCTCGTCGATAAAGAGCACGTCGCCTTCTTCAAGATTTGTCAAGAGACCTGCAAGATCGCCTGGACGTTCGAGCACCGGACCCGAAGTCGTTTTGATATTCGAACCCATTTCGAGCGCGATGATATTTGCAAGGGTCGTCTTGCCAAGTCCCGGAGGTCCCGTAAAGAGCGCATGATCGAGTGCCTCGCCGCGCAGTTTTGCCGCAGCAATAAACACTCCAAGATTTTCGACAATACTTTGTTGCCCAGAAAATTCACTAAAGCCACGCGGGCGCAGCGATTGCTCGAAATCTGTTTCGAGTTTGTCGGATGATGTATGTTGCGAACGCTGAGCCATAAATTTATGATAGGTCTAAGAGTCGAGCAGAGTGGTGAATAGTAACAATTTCGATGTCATCTTTTTTTAAGCGATAGACAATTCGATAGTTGCCGTAAATTACTTCGCGATATTGTGAATCATAATGTTCAGGTACAATTCGACCTGAGTGAGGAAAGTCTTGCAATTTTGATGTCACGCCTATAATCTTCCGTCCAAACATCCTCGCCGTATGAGGTTTATCATTCGCAATATACTCAATAATATCTTGCAAGTCAGTTCTTGCACGATGAGACCAAATTACTTTACCCATTCTTCGAGCATTTGTTCTACTTGCTCCGTCGTATAGGTTCTTCCGTTGTCAAGATCGCGTGTCCCTTCTTCGATCTTCCAAAGAAAATAGAGCCGCTCCATCGCAACATCAATGGTATCGGTATCAGGAAGATCTTCCATCGCTTTCTGGACGATCTCTTTCATTGTTAACGTTTCTGCCATATTCAACTCCCTTCCGAAGATTTAAACACCTTGCGATGCAAATCGTTTACTTGAACGCAAAAGCGAACACTACCGCTCCGAGAGAAAACCAAAGCAGATGAAATCCTCTTTCGCACTTAGTCGTTTGGTATTGATCTTAATGCATCACCTGCAAAAATCTTATGAGTTCTATTATTGCCCCAACGACACAAACACTTCCGAAACAAATGAATGACACCGGATTGCGGATAGCATTGATCTTTACCGGTGGTACGATTGCCGTGACGACAGACAAAAATGCCGGACCGGTGCCGAATCTCAAAGGCTCGCAAATTCTCGAACGCATACCTGAAGTCGGGAGATATTTACCGAATGTCGAGACGATTGTCTATGATTTTTCGGTATTGCCGGGACCGCAAATGTCACCAAGTATGATGATTAATCTTGCCGAATTTGTCTCGGCAGTGCTCGAAGATGTTGATGGTGCAGTCATTACACACGGCACTGACACTCTCGAAGAAAGTGCGTTCTTGCTCGATTTGTGTATTGATACAAAAAAAACAATCGTCTTTACCGGCGCAATGCATCACTCGCTCGATGCAGGTTGGGATGGCGGAAGAAATTTGATTGATTCACTTGGTGTCGCCGCAAGCAAAGCATTTCAAAACGAAGGTGTCTTGACGGTGCTTGGTGGTTCGATTAATTCTGCACAAGAAGTCACAAAATCAAGCACAACGAAAAGCGATACATTTCGCTCTCTCGATTTTGGACCATTAGGTAGCGTTGATATTCTCGCATCAGTAACACCATCAAAACTTCGCTCTTCTCGCCAACGCTATCATATTCCGTTTAATGATGAAGCCGATCTTCCGCGTATCGAGTTATTCAAAACCTACGTCGGTATGGACGATCATCTCTTCGCATTTGCAATCAAAGAAGGAGTCAAAGGCATCATCGTCGAGGCAATGGGACAAGGAAATGTTCCGCCCGGCGCACTCAACGGCATAGCCCGGGCTCGTGAAATGCACATCCCTGTGGTGATCTGTTCTCGCTGTCCGAGTGGTGCTGTGCGCCCCTATTATGCATACGAAGGCGCCGGTCGCGATCTCGAGAAGCTCGGCTGCCTCTTCGCACCCTATCTCAACGGACAAAAAGCAAGATTAAAACTCATGCTCGCCCTCGCCGCCAGATATGAAGACATAAAACTCGCGTCTATCTTTTCGTTGGATTGAGAAGCACGCACATTCCGATTCGCCTAAGAATCATTATTTACAGTGAATGTCTGAAAACTTTGGTTGGCAATGTAAACTTGTCGGGCGAAAATCCGTATAATACACTTTATCATTCCCACGAAAGCAGAAAATCAGATCGACCCAGGCATGGATGCCCGTCTTCACGGGCATGACAATTTGATGCTTTGGTGAGGTATAGGTTCTTTGGGGTTGTAAGTCTATATAATCAATAAGTTATGGATGTGTGTGTAAAAAATAGGCAGTTATATTTTCCACATTCTGTCAATACTTCCCCCTTGTCATTCCCGCGAAGGCAGGAAACCACATCGACGTTGGCACAAGAATTTATCTATCTCGGACAAATGAAAAGAAAGCAGATTATCGTCAGTGGGTATGTGCAAGGTGTGGCATTTCGGGCTTATACCGAGAAGCAGGCTGAGCGGTTGGGCTTGAGCGGTTTTGTCCGTAATTTAGAAAACGGGTCTGTTGAGATTGAGGCACAGGGAAACGAAGAGGCTCTAAATCGGCTTATACATTGGGCTCATCGCGGCGCACCGACATCGGATGTCGAGAGTGTTGTCGAAAACGAGTTGCCGATTAACGAGTCCGAGCAGGACTTTCGCATTCAAAAGTAACCTACATCATTCTATCAATCAAATGCTTCGAGACCCGAAGACTATTTTTAATGCCCTTGCCGAGCAGTATGATGCATACCGCCCGCATTATCCGCAAGATGCATTATTGTTTTTGATTACCTCAGCCGAACTTGACCGCACCAGCGATGTCGCCGATATTGGCACCGGCACAGGTCGTATCGCTCTCGAACTGGCAAAGTACGTCAGAGTAGTATACGCTGTTGATTCAGCGTCGGGTATGCTTGACCAATTGGCAAAGAATGCCAAAGAAGAAGGTCTTTCGAATATCAGAACGATCGAAGCCTCAGCAGAAGAAACACCGATTGCTAAGGGGTCGTTGGCAATGGCAGTAATGGCACAGTCATTTCATTGGCTCGACAAACCATCATCGCTTCAAGAAATGCACCGCATCCTTGACGATGAAAAGCCGTTGGTCGTTATGTGGAATCAGACTACGAATACATCTGATACTTACTATCAGGAAATCACAGGACTGATCAAAGAACACAATCCAAATTATCGCGGCGGATCGGATATTGTCAGTGTTGACTTTAAACCGTCTATTGAGCAATCAGGCTTCTTTGGCGAAGTTGAGAAATACACCTTCCCGTTTGAATTGCAATATTCACCCGAAGCCTATCTCGGATTTTTACTGTCGAAGTCGTATGTCGGCGTTGGTATCGGACAAGATAAATTACCGCATTTCCTCGAACGAGTTCATGAAATAGTAAGAGAACATTTTCCGAACGGCATAGTAACTGAGCAATACGAAACGGTAATACTTATCGCAAAAAAGAAAACAGCTTACGCAACAACGCCCATTTTACCGGCTTTGTAGTCGGCATACGATTCTCTGATTTCGTCCATCGTATTCATCACGAACGGACCATAGCTCACCATCGGTTCGTTAATTGGTTCGCCGGCTAAGAAGAGCAACCGCGACTGAGCAGATGCTTTAATCACCACTTGTTCTCCTTCAAGCGTAAGGACAGCCAGTTCGTCATTTTGAATTTGTTTTCCTTCGATAGTAATACTACCACCAAGATTGAACACCAATGCATTCCAATTTTTTCGAGTAGGGATTTGAAGTGTCGAACCGGCTTTCATTTCGATCATAAATGAATCTATTGGAATAGGAGGATTGATCGCTCCGGCAGTCATTTCATATTGACCGGAAACTACTTTCAGCGAGTACCCGTCTTGCTCAATGACAGGAATAATTTCCTTCGGCGCGTTAACATAACTTGGAGCAGTGGATTTTAAGGCTTGCGGAAGATTGATCCACAGCTGGATAAGATCAATCACACCACCACTACGGTGAAATGACTCCGGCTGACTTTCGTCGTGAATCATACCCGATGCGGCATTGAGCCATTGCACACCGCCGGAGGTAATCGTAGCATCGTTGCCCATCGAATCTTTATGATGACCTGCTCCCGAAAAGAGAAACGTCACCGGCATAAAACCACGATGAGGATGCGGACCAAAGTTGATAGACTCCTCGAATGGTGCAAGATTTACCGGACCGGCATGATGCAACAGAATAAACGGGCTTACTTGATCTTGTAACTGATGAGGAAGTGGCTGTTTGATAAATACTCTTCCGCCACCACCGGCGATGATACTTGGTAAAATTTTCTGAACGCTACGATTCGCCATAAAAAGCTAATTATTAATAAAGAAATTATACGCCGAATCTTTTGTCTCGTTTCGTTAGTCGAAGCACTTGTTAATTGCCTTCGGCAGCATTTCTCGCCAGGTAGGCCAGTCGTGCTTGTAGGTGTTATCCCAGCAATCAACCCAATTAGGGATGCCCTTTTCACCGAGTATCTGGGCAATGCGCCAGGTTTCGCGAGGGTCTTCGTAGTCGCCACTGCCGGTATAAATTAAGATGTTTTTTTCGCGAAGTTTGGAAAGGAAGTCCTCATCATTGAGATTCGGAATGTAGTCAGCAGGAGAATTGAAATAGACATCTTCATCGAAGTAGCCTTTGGAATATGATTTGAGATCATAGACACCACTCAAGGCAATTGTCCCTGCAAAAAGGTCGGGGCGGCGAAGCAGCGTATTAAGTGCATGTAATGCACCGAAGGAGACTCCTGTCGTATAAATGCTCGGCGATTCTTCGCCGGTGACAGTTTTGATATAGGGTACGACTTCATCAGTAATATAATTATTAAATTGCTGATGACGTACTGCTTTTTGGCGCGGCTCGATCTGATCATTAAGCCAGCTTTGGCTATTGATCGAGTTGATCGAAAAACAACGAACCTTGCCGGCTTCGATTTGATCTTTGATTGAATCAATGAGATAGAATCGTTCGTACTCAAGGTAGTCTGCCGCCGCCGATGGGAACATCAGCAATGCAGGTCCGGCATGACCATATACCACGATCGGCATTTCTTCATTGAGTGCCGGGCTAAACCACATATCAAGATTTCTTTCCATAAAACAAATAGAGAGAATGAGAGAAAAATTTTTGCTAAACTTCTTTACAAATTTAACGGTATTATAGGCTCGCTATTACAAAAACGACAAATGGACTTTTTACACCAACTCTTTTCTTCCGACGGACTTCGCCAAATTATCACCGGCGGCGGCTTGCCAATGCTCTGCATTATCATCTTTGCCGAGACGGGTTTGCTCGTCGGGTTTTTCTTGCCGGGCGATACTTTGCTGATCACCGCAGGCTTGCTTTCGGAAACAAATGTCTTTACAAATATCTTTCCCGTTTCTTTCTTGGAAATGAATGCCCTCTTGATGGCTTCGGCTATTATGGGTAATAGTCTGGGTTATTATATCGGCAAGACAGCCGGGAAAAAACTCTATGAACGCCCAAACTCTAAACTCTTCAAGCGCGAACATCTTATTCGTACTCAAGCATTTTACGATAAGCACGGTGGCAAGACGATGGTATTGGCACGGTTTATTCCTATCGTCCGAACATTTGCTCCGGTTGTTGCGGGGGCGGCGGCGATGGACTACAAAAAATTTACGCTCTATAATGTCATCGGAGCTATTGTCTGGATCGGCACAATGACCTCAGCCGGATATTTCATTGCCCGCACATTTCCCGGTGTCGAGCAATATCTGCATCTTGCCATTCTTGCTGTTGTGGGGCTTTCGATATTATTGCCGCTCGTACAATGGTTACGCTCCCGAAATAAAAAAGAGCCATCGGGCTTAGCGTAACGCCGCATCAAGAATGATTTTGCAAAGATCGGGAAAGCTCATACCGGCGGCTTTCGCGGCTTTCGGAACGAGTGATGTTTCGGTCATACCCGGCAAGGTATTGATTTCGAGACAATAGAAACTGCCATCAGGTGCTAAGCGAAAATCTACTCGTGAGTAGCCTTCTGCTCCACAACAATTATGCACCGTTAATGCGGCGGCTTGAATTTTCGTAGTGAGTTCTGCCGGTAATTCCGCGGGACAATAATAGTTTGTCATCCCTTTAGTATATTTATGATGATAATCATAAAATCCGCCTTCAGGGGCGAT
>JANYDV010000295.1 GCA_025363505.1 Bacteroidota bacterium | reverse complement strand
GATGCTCTCGGAAAAAAGGTACAACTCGTTGGTGATGATCTCTTCGTGACCAATGTCGATTTTCTTTCGAGAGGAATAGCCGAGGGTGTTGCAAATTCTATTTTAATAAAAGTAAATCAGATTGGCACGCTCACAGAGACTTTTGATGCCGTTGCAATGGCTCAACGTGCCGGCTACTCTGCAATTATCAGTCACCGTTCCGGCGAGACCGAAGATGCGACGATTGCTGATATTGCTGTCGCAACCAATGCTGGTCAGATCAAGACAGGCTCTGCTTCGCGCACCGATCGAATCGCAAAATACAATCAATTGCTTCGCATCGAGGAAGAACTTTCAGGCTCAGCTACTTTCGCGGGCGGCAGCGCACTCAGTGTCGCCTACCAATCTCCGGTTACTTCAAAAAAACGTAAATAATTTTATGGCTATTAAATTCGGAACCGACGGATGGCGTGATGTCATTGCAGAAAACTACACGTTCGAGAATGTTGCTCGTGTTTCTCTCGCAGCCGCGCGCTACTTCAAGACATTACCTCTCAAAAAAAATGGCGTGTTTGTCGGCTACGATGCACGATTTCTTTCCCGTGAATTTGCAGAATTAACCGCAAGAGTTCTTGCTTCTGAAGGCTTGAAAGTCTATATTTCCACAGAGATATGCGCTACCCCCGCAACATCGCTTGCTATTGTGACGCATAAACTTGCGGCGGGTGTGATGATCACCGCTTCGCATAATCCGGCAAAATATAATGGCTTTAAGATCAAAGGCTCCTATGGTGGCGCCGCACTTCCAAACGCCATTGCAAAAGTCGAAAAAGAATGTGCCGCGATCGAAAAGAAAACTGATATAACCGCATATCTCGCCAAGCTGCCATCCTTTGCTGATCTTCAAAAGAAAAAGTACATCATTTCGATTGACGCAAAAAAGCTCTACATAAATAAATTAAAGAAATTGGTAAAGTTCGACTTGATAGCGAAGTCGAAACTCAAATTAGCTTACGACCCGATGTATGGTTCGGGCATTGAAACCCTCGAATATTTATTGCCAACTGTTTCTATCCTTCACAATGTCTGGAACCCCGGTTTTGGCTCGACGCCACCTGAGCCTCTGCCACAAAACACAACCGATTTTTCAAAATTTATTGTGCAAGGCAAATTCGATTTGGGCTTAGTGACTGATGGCGATGCTGATCGAATCGGAGCGATCGACGAAAAAGGAAATTTCTTCAGCTCGCAGATGATCCTCTGTTTGCTCCTGAAATATCTCGTAGAGGTTCGCAAAAAGAAAGGCAGTGTTGTCGTCAGTCTTTCGGTTACGTCGATGATTGAAAAGATGTGTGTAAAATATGGTTTACAACTCTATCGCACACCTGTAGGCTTCAAGTATATTACCGAATATATGCTCAGAGGTGGTGTGTTGATCGGTGGCGAAGAGTCCGGCGGTATTGGTATCCCGTCGGTTCATATTCCCGAACGCGACGGACTTTTTAACGGCTTACTCCTTGCCGAAATCTGTGCTTACTACAAAAAGACCCTGAGTGTTTTAGTAAAAGACCTCGAAAAAGAGTTTGGAAATTCACGTTACGAACGTTTTGACTTTCATACGACCGATATCAGAAAGAACAAAGTACTTGCTAAAGCAAAAGCTGGATTCAAAACGATTGCCGGTAAAACTGTTTTGAAGACCATTACTGAAGATGGATTTAAGTTTATCTTAACTGACGGCAGTTGGCTGATGATCAGAACTTCAGGCACCGAACCATTACTGAGATATTACGCTGAATCAAGCACCGACGCTACGAAAGAGGCGCTTCTTTCTTTCGCGAAAGCATTATAATAATACCGAGAGCAAGGAGACAACTCAAGCCCACAACCGAAAGCCAAGCTCCGATTCGTTCGGAGTTTTTTGGTACCAGCGATAACATATACGACCGTTTCCCTTCAGGAATAACAGCATTAATTCTCCCAAGCGAATCTGAAGAAATGGCATAATGTACCCCCCGATCATCACGCAAATACCACGTCGCGAAATACATCCGCTTAAAGAGCAACGTGCTATTGCCAGTTATGGAGTTTGCTTCGAATGATGTAGAAAAGGGTTCTCGTGTAATGGATTTTAATGCAGCGTTTCCACCAACAACTTGAATTTCCGGGTCTCGTTGATGCTTCAACAGTCGTGTTTGCAACTGCTCTAAAGGCATCGTGATATTATTTGGCAAATATTCTGCTGCCCTCGCCAATGAAGCGATCTTCACGTTCGGCAAATCAATATTTATCGTACTCCGATAAAAACTAAGCGCGATAATAATTGTCGCCACTGCCGAAGCACATATTAATAATTCTCGTTGTCGCTTGCTCGAAAGCGCGCTTGCGACCAATACCGCAGCCGCAAACGTAACCCAAATATTCCATCGCCAGGAGAATTGTAATAATTTTAGCAGTGGCAGCAATTGTGCAAATGGATACATCACGTATGGCACTTGAAAAAGCACTGCTAGTAATAATATTGCTCCGATAACTGTCTGAGGCGTTCTCTGCTTGCCTCCGACCAACCAATCTTTGCGATAAATCTTCAGCATCCAAAATCCAATCGCGAGGATACAGATCAGGCATACATAGAATGTTTTTGATTTAGGATCATGAAAAACATCAATCAATTGATATCCAGTCAATGTAAAACCTTCGCTTGATATATTAAAGAAATTGGCAACCGACAACTGTTCTTGAAGATCAGAAAGCGGGAGCAGATAGACCGACGAAGTCACCACCCCCAACAAACCGCCAATAATATATGACAGCATTCCTTGTCTATATTGCTGACGATAGAGCCGCCCAGCAATAATATAAACAATCACTGAATAGATCACTATTACCGTTGTAGGAATATTGGTAAGGAACATCCCCGCCCAACCAATCGCAGTAATTAATATTATTTTTAGACGCTCATTCCCACGCTCTTGTTGAACGTAGAGCAATGGTAAGAGTATGATCGGCAGGAAAACAAATGCGGCATGTTCACTTAAAGCATTGCGAAGATACATATCCGCAAATCGATACGGGAATATACAATAGATTGCCGCACCAATAAAAGCGTTTCTCTTGCTTGGTGTTAGTGTCCTAAGATACCAATACGCACTGATGCCCGAAAGCAGTGTAAAGAGCATCGTGATTGCCTGAAACATCACATATTCAGAATGCACACCTAATGAATATAATATCCCACCGACCCAATAGACTAACGGCGGATAAAAATAAAACACAGGGGCACCAAAACCAAGATACGATTCAGGAAGCCACCTCGGATAGAATACACCGTCAGCAAATAATTTTGGAAATTGCGAGAGCCAGTGTAAGTGCACAATGTTATCATGCCCTACTATTGGATATATTACGGCACACGCCGCAAGGATAAGACCAGCTATACCAAGGCAAATCTTCGGAAATACTCCCAATGAATTTTCTGTGTTGTTGCTCATTGGTTCGAGATTCGTTTTCGCAGTTCCGGATCAATTTCCTTCGGCAGATCACTCTGCTCATCGACCGATACCATGACCGACTCACACTCTACCATCCGCTTACCATCAATGAGCATATTAATGATCTGCTCTAAGGTAATGCTTGTTGTTCCGACAGCGGCAACACGAGTATAGATAATCAATTGATCGTCAAATCGTGCAGGCGAAAAATAATTAAGTGCATTTCGTACAAAGAAAAATTTATGGTGATGCGCAAAAGTGTCGTGGTCGATCGGAATGTGCATCACATCACGGCAAAATTCTATCCGAGCAATCTCCAGCATTTCAAGATACCGCGCATTATGCACCACACCTTGCCTATCGCACTCATGCGAACGGACACGGTATGGCATTGAGTGGACGTAATCGCTTTGGGTATATTGTTGCTCCATATATTAAGCGAAATAATTTGCAATAATGTGTGCCGCCTCTTCGCATTGTTCCATCGTAACATCGAGATGCGCAATTGCTCGTAACATTCCTTTCTTCCCTTCGGATACTCTCACCCCTTTTTTTCCGATAGCATCAATATGCTTGCTCACATCATCGTTGCCATCGTGTAGATTAAGCAATACGATATTGGTTTGCACAGCTTCGAGATCGATGGTAACCTTCGAGGTTATTGACGAAATAATCTCGGCAAAACGACGAGCTTTTTTATTGTCCTCAATAATTCTATCACGATTATTTTCTAAAGCATATAATGCACCTGCGGCTATAATACCTGCTTGCCGCATTCCGCCGCCCCAAATTTTTCGCATTCTGTGCGCTTTCGTTATCAATGCTTTTGATGCGCAGATCGCTGAGCCGACCGGTGCGCCCAACCCTTTCGAAAAACAGATCGAGACCGTATCAAAATATTGGGCATATTCTTGTGGTGCAAGCCCTGTCGCTGCGCAAGCATTCCAAAGCCGTGCTCCATCAAGATGTAAATGAATGTCATGCTCTCGCGCAAGAGCGGAAAGTTCTTT
>JANYDV010000284.1 GCA_025363505.1 Bacteroidota bacterium | reverse complement strand
GTCGAAATGACTACCGGTAATATTGAGCAATTTTTCTGCTTCGTCTTTAGAGGGTGCTTGCGACGAAATTCGGGTAAGACAAAGATCGAGCAAAGCTCTTTCTTTTGCCGGAAGCTCGACCGCACGCACACGAGCAAGCTCATCGGAGTCGAGAGCCGCTAAGAGAGAATGTAAGTAGTTGGGTTTACGCTCCATGGGGGTATAACACCAGGTAAGAATCTTCCGATTCTTGGGTTGGTTTTTTTCGAGTGAAGCAGTATTTTTGTAAGGTACACAGGGGGACAACGAAAATTTATCGCAACAGCGCCGTTTTCGGAGTCTTTTTTATATAGACACAACAGCACACACGCACTGGTTTTCCGGGGTTTTCCGCGGCGTTTGTCCTGTGTACAACCCTCTAACGACGTCGCGGTTAACTCTGGGTTTCAGTGCCTCAACCATCTGAATGTATGCGACTACAACGAATTATCCTATTGCTCGCACTGAGCATTGTTTCTCTGACTGCATCTGCCCAGGCACCAAAATGGAAAGTAGAGCTCGATGAGCCGGTAAAATCATACGAGTTTGTCGATAATGGCAAATCGTTGTTTCTTGCCAATGGTAAATATGCCTGGGGCTACGATGCGGCAACCGGTGCAAAAAAATGGGACTTGAAAATTGCTGACTACAACAAAAAAGGTCCACATCAGCTTGTGGGAGATTCATATCTGGTTTCAAACGATGACAAAGTACAACTCTACAATGCCATCACCGGGAAGTTGACGTGGGAGCACGAATATAAGGATGTTGATCAAGACGATTTTATGGAGCTGTCAAATCTTGACCAGACAACGGTGTTGCGATATAGCAATACTCATATTGGCGTCGATTTGGCAACGGGCAACGAACTTTGGCGTGCGGATATCCGCTATAATCAAAAAGCACTTGAGAAAGCAGGATATAATTATTCGGTCTCGAAAAAATATCAGAAGCTACTCGTATTCACCAAAGACGATGCCCTTGATATGTATGACGTGCGCAACGGGAAATTACTGGCACACTTTGAAGACTGCGAACCGAACTACGATGTAGGTGTGAAAAAGAATGACTGGTCATACAAAGACGAGTCTGAACGATATGAATTATTCCTACTCGATGGCAGTGTAGCCGTGATCGACTTAAAAGAAAATAAGATGGTCACCAAACACGAGATGAAAGTGAATGAAGATCGCGTGTTTATCGTGCCGACTGTGTATGGTGCGGCAGTGGTTGGAAAGAATGAAGTAGCAAATTTCCGATTTGAAAAAGGTACTGTTTCATCGGTGCCGATTGACATCAGCGCCTATCGCAGCTTCTTTACATTCCGTGCTTCGAACAAAGATATTGCGATGATCAGTATGGACGGAGAATTGATAGCGATTGACTTAACCAATGACAAACAGCTCTGGAAAGATGCTGATATGAAGGAAATTGAAGACGGTTACGCACATCGCCTTATCAAACAAATTGGAGATAATGCGATCTTTACATTTGCCTATTCAAGTATGGGTCAAAAAAGTCGCATTCATGCTGTGAGTGTCAATCTCATTACCGGAAAAATCAACTACGATATTCCGGCTGCGAAATGCGATAATTATTTTGGTTCATTCGTCCGTGCTGTGACTGCACTGAGTTTGTCGGTAAACAAACAAGCCACACCATCGAACACGACCGGAAAAGGAAAGGCATTGATCGACCCCGGATTCGATAATATTGGTTTTAGTTATGAGACGTTTGAATATAATGGGAATATTATTATTGCAATCAGGACAAAAGCGACCATGCGCAACCCCGAAACGAATGATCGCGGCGGAGAGGGATTTGTTTCGTTCAATCCTGAGACAGGTGCGGTCGCGTACAAAGATTATTTCCGTTTAGCAGATGATGGTGTTGGTGGTGCGGATGTAAAAAAATATGTTGCCCAAGGGAATGTTGTTTCCAATGGCAAAGGCATCGTCTATCTTTGCGGCAAGGAAACACTGGTTGCTTTTGATCTCAATAAAGGCAAACGACTTTGGACACAAGAAAAACTCGATGGCAAGCCAACACAGGTCGCGTTGATCGATGGCACACTCTATGTCCAAATCGGCGCACAAGATTATGATGTTGTACTACAGAAAAATTCGATCAAGTTTGATAAGTACAACGATGATGATCCTTACGGCTTTGCGGCTATTGATCCGACAAACGGTAGTATCGTTTGGCGCATCGAGACCAAACATGCTTGCGGAGTGAATATGCCTGATTTTTCGATTATGAATTATTATAATCCGAAAACAAAACAGTTGTATTTATGCGATGATGAAAAACTCTACGCATTAAAACTGACTCGCGAAAGCAAGGGAGTATTCGATTGGACAATGGATCTCGATGATGCAAAGATCGGTGAGATGCCATATAAGAAAACGTATGCGGTGACCGAAATATTTATAGGTACCAAACCGAGCACACATACCAGCTCGACCTCTCTCGGCGGAGGATACGTACTCGAAAGTACTTCGACCTATGGTGGTATTGAGCCCGACAAGCAAATGGAATTTCTTGATGCCACCGGCAGTGCAGAGCTTTCTACAGTCTATACCAGCTTCTGGGGAAATATTTGGGGTGTCTGTGCGAAACGTTGCTTACGTATCGTCGCCGCAAACGGGACCATTCTGGCACTTGGTACAAAGGGAGCTTCGCTGATAGACGGTGCCACCGGGAAACAATTCTGGAAACACGAATACGACTATGATCAAGATGCAGTGCAATACACGCCGCGTATTGTCGGGAGAAACCTGCTCTATAGTTTTAATCGCCAGCTTGCGTATGTCAGTCTCGAAACAGGAAAGACAATCTGGCAAACAAAAGAAGGAAAGAAATCGAAATTTTTTACTTCGCCTGATGACAAATACTTATTCTCGATTAATGAGGAAGTTGTCTCCGGATATGATTTACGATAATTAATAGAATGGACATATTGTCATTGCGAGGATCTCCTAAGTTCTCGCAATGACAATGTTGGATTACTACCGTTTTGATCCCGCTCCCAAGAACGGAAAGTGGAAAACAATTTTGTAGCCGGTTGTTAATTCTGTTCGAATAATCTCTATTGTTCGGCGAAGCTCGGAAAGATTTGCGGCATCAAATGTTCTCCCGCGAGTCCTGCGAATCAGCCACATCAATCGGTCGGCGGGTGTTACTCTGTAATTGACTACATAGGTAGTTACTTGCATGACATCGGCAAGTTCACGAAGGCGCTCGATACTCGTTGCGCTGACATTATCTTCGCCATCAGTAATAATGATCATTATCTCTGTTCGGGCGGAATCACCATGCTGTCGGCGATCACGGATATGTTCATAAGATTTCCACATTGCATCATACAACGGTGTGTAATCGGTTCGAATCGAATCATATGAATGCCAGAATGATTTTATGCGCTCCCGATCAGTTGTTGCCGGAACCGATGCGAGAAATAGTGCGACTCTCGAAGTACCATCATAGGTGGGTTTCCGTTCGATATTATCAAAAATCATTGCGGAGTAATTTGCACCACCACCCATTGAATCAAGAAATACATCAAGATACTTCGTTAATGAGTCATACGAATGAAACATTGAAGCAGAGTTATCAAGCACAAAATGAATTGCAAATTCTTTGGTAGATAGATGAGAAGTAGGTTCGATACTTATTATTTCTGCAGTATCAACTCCTCTGGAGATAAGTATATCTGAAGAGTCGAGGTATTTGATCGTACTATTGCCTTTGTCCCAAGCATGGAGATAGAGTGTATCATCTATAAAATTGGAAATGAGCTTGTTGTTGCTTCCTGTTTTGAGTGTTGCCGTGAGAGGATGTTGAGGTTGTGCTGAGAGTCCGAATGACCAACAGAATAAAATAGTACCAAAGATAATTCGGTTTCGCCGCATAAAAATTTACTTTAGCCAACGCATCGGATTTTGTTTGGATCTCCCTTTCCATACTTCAAAGTGGAGAATATCGCCGAGTTCGTTGTTGGAGCCACTTCGCCCAATGGGATCGCCTTTCGCAACTGTTTCGCCACTCGAAACCGAAACACTACTAAGATCGGCATAAACAGTAAGTACACCACCGCCGTGGCGAACGATCACAAGCGTACCATAACTTGGTAGTGAACTCACGAGAGCCACCTTCCCACTTGCCGAAGCTCTGACAGATGACCCAAATGAAGTACCAATGTCAATACCAAGATTCATCGTTACGGTGCCCAGCTCTTTGTTTCGTTGTTCGCCGAACGCTTGAACAATATGATGCGAGCTGACAGGCCATGAAAGTAAATGCGGACCTGCAAGATTTTTTTGTTCTTGCGCATCAAGTGTTTCTTGATGCCGTTCGTTGGTCGTGAGTTTCTTTCCTGCTTTTCGTTTGCTTCGACGTTCAGCTTCGCGTTTTTTTAGAATTTCTTTACGTCGCAGAATATCAGCTTCTTCTTTGGCGGCAAGATTTGCAATAATTGCTTCAAGTTTTTTTGCGCTTTGTTTGCGACGATCAAGCTCTTTCTGGAGTGCTTGTTTTTTTGCTTCAATCGTCTGAAGTTCGCGGGTCTTTTGTTGTTGTGCCACTTCGGCAGTCTGTTGCTCCTGCTTGGTTTGAGAAATCGTACCAAGTTGATCATTAAGTAAGGAGGCAACTTCATCACGGTCAGTGCTCAACGAGATTTGTGTTGAATCGAGGGTCTCTTTATTATGATGGAGTGCTTTGCTTGCGATCGAGGCATAATATGCATTGCGAAGTCGAGTAGTTTCGGTTGTCGGATCATCAAAGCCGGAACCTACCGTCACCGATTCACGAAAGACACCGGTGGTGTATCGGCGAATGGCATCAGTCGCATAGGAATGTTTTAAAGTGTCAATTGTCGAGACTGTTTGTTTGATCGAGACTTCAAGATCATCTTTTTGGGCACTGAGTTCATTGGCTTCATTACGGAGCTTCGCGATCTTCGCACGAAGAGAACGAGTGCGGGCATCACCAACAGCTAATTGTTTTTTAGTAAGTTTTTCTTTTTTGATATGAGCATTTAGCTCTCGCTCGGTAATGGTAATTTCTTTCCGTAGTCGTGCGAGTTCGGACTGTTTTGAAAGCCGTTCTTTATGAACGGCAGTCAGTTTGTGTTTCGGAGCAGGTTTTCTTTTGGGGCGGCGTGAGTCGGCGCTACTCGGAAGTAAAGCGATCAATAGAAGAGCAAAAAAAACAACAAACCGTCGTGACATTCTTTTTGAATAACGATGTATACCTTAGGTTTGTCCCGTCAACGGGCAAAGATCTGCCGATATTATTTCTCTCCGAGATGCATGGTCACGATACCGGCAGAGAGATCGCGCCAACGTGCATTCTTGAAACCAATGGTAGTGAGCAAAGAAATAATCTGTTCTCGTTCCGGAAACTTTTGAACAGAGTCTGGAAGATAGCTATAAGCTTCACCATGTTTTGAAACGCCCTTACCAATGAGCGGCAAAATAAACTTACTATAAAATGAATAGAATTGTTTCATCGGAAAATGTCTCGGCTTCGAAAGTTCAAGATTGACGAAAATACCTCCCGGCTTCATCACTCGGTATATCTCTGCAAAAGCAATATCGAGGGTTGTAAAATTTCTGGTACCGAAACCAATGGTCACCGCATCAAATGTATTATCGGGAAATTGTAATGCTTCGACATCACCTTCTGAAATTGTGATGCGTACACTTCGTTTGGTGATCTTCTCTTGAAACACATCGAGCATTGGTTTGGCAAGGTCGATTCCGGTAATGTGTGCTGAAGGGATCTGGCGAAGTACTTCGAACGATAGATCACCTGTGCCGCAGGCAATGTCAAGAATTTGTGGGTGAGCTATATTTACAAGATGCTTGGCGACAATACCAACAGCAATACGACGCCAGCGATAATCTTGACCAACAGAGAGAAAATGATTGAGAAAATCATATCGCCCGGCAATGTTTGAGAACATTTGGCGTACATATTTTTTTTTCTCGTCGCGACTGGTAAAATTAAAATCTATTTTGTTCATTTGCTCTACAAAAATACGGTTCTATTGTTTGGCATGGGCTCAATGATGGTTTTTAAAAGAATAAATGACATCGATACAATATTTAGACGAGTCATCCGTTCTAACAGTCAGAGGCAGAAAGAGTGATGATGTATATTAAGAAATTATCAATTTACTGAAATAATTTGCAATCGACAAAGAAATGATGTATATTTGCATAGAAAATGACTGACTGTCAGTCATTTTATGCTGAAACATTAAAAATTACGTCGCGTAGAATTGGCACACGCATATAATTTTTACTACTAACTGGTTGATTTACAATAATATGGGTATTATTGAACGTAAAGAACGCGAGCGCGAAGCCCGGAAAAATCAGATCCTTGAGGCAGCCCAAAAGGTCTTTGAGGACCGTGGGGTTGGCACTGCCACAATGGATGAGATTGCAAAATCAGCAGAATTAGCGAAAGGCACAATCTATCTCTACTACAAAAACAAGGAGGAATTGCTCCTTGGACTTATCCTACGCGGATTCGAAGTACTCACTGAAATGATCGTTGCTGAGACTAACAAACAAGATCGCGGACTTAATAAATTAATGGTTATCGGGGATGCGTACCGACTATTTGCGATGCAAGAGAAATTTTTGTTCGGCATCATGAATGTATCAGAACCCCCTGCAAAATCGAATATCAGCCAAGAGTTGATAGATGAATTGGGTGTGCTTTCAGGCAATATCTGGACGAAATTTATTGAAGTAGCTGAACAAGCAAAAGCTGAGGGCGACGTCAAGCCGGAAGTGAATGGGTTTACGTTCGTGATGACGATGTGGCTTTCGGGCACCGGTGTACTCAGGATGTACAATAAATGTATGCTATCCAAAAATTCTGTATTCGCAGCTCGAAGTGGTGGCATTCATCTGGAATTGCTTGATTGGAATTACATCTATAATCTTACCGAGCGCATGCTTCTCGAAAATGTTGTAACCGAACAAGGGCGTGTGCATCTCGAAAAAATTGAATGGAGATCGTTCGAGCAACTCGGGCTTGAATTTTCAAACAAGACCGGAAGTTTTACCAACAATCCTATGATCGAAGAAGAAGCTATTCTATCATAAAAATAATTTTACTATCATCGTTGAATTCAAAAATAATGAAACGTACTACCCTACTCCTCTGCCTTATCGTTACCGTATTTGTTGCATCAAGCAGCTTTGCCCAACGAACGGCAGTACCGGATGCACTTAAGAGTTATATCGAAACTGCACTATCACAAAATCCGGATGTGATGGCGACTCGTGCGCGTTGGAAAAATGCTGATGCAAAAGTAGATGAATCAAACGCGGCATTGATACCCCACTTAGATTTTGTTTCTCGCTTTACACAATATAGCGGTGGGCGTACTGTGACACTCCCGAATGTTGGTTCGTTTAATACGACGGGTCTTGGTATTGTGCCCTGGGACAATAAATTTGAATTCGTTTGGCCTATCGGCAATTATGCACTCTGGCAAAGCACCGATGTTTCAAAAGCGCTACGTGATGCTTCGACTGCCGAAGTCAGTGCTAAAGAGCTGCTGGTTACTTATCAGGTAAGTGAAGCATATTATAATTATGCAAAAGCAAGTGAGCTTGTTTCTATCAGAGAGAACGCCGTCACACTTGCTTTAGAAAACTTGAAAATGGCACAAGCACTTTTTAGTAACGACAAAGCACCAAAGAATGATGTGCTTCGTGCGGAGGTTGGTGTTGCCGCTGCGCAAGGCGATGTGCTTACTGCAAAAAATATTGCGCAGCTTGCGAAAACAAATTTCAACAATTTACTGAAACGTAACTACGATTCGGAAATCAATATTCCGAAAGCAGAAGACCTTTCCGCACTTGTTGGCGGAGGCACAGATATGGCTTCGACTGATGGCAGGCAATTTGGTAGTACCTTGCCACTACTGAGTGAAGATGCTGACAAAGCATTTGCCTCTCGCCCTGAGCTGATACAATTGATGCGTACTGAGCAGGCACTTCAAGGGGTCAAGCGCGCTAACTGGGGCGATTTCCTTCCGAGCATTTCGCTTTTTGCAAGTTACGGTTGGCAAGAAACAACACTGAAGTTTTCAAGCGATGCTGATCTCCTGCTTGGCGGTGTACAATTGCAATGGAATTTCTTTTCGGGTTTTGGTACCACAGCGAAAGTGCATGAAGCCGAGGCGCAACTCGAAGAACTTCGTTATCAAACAGAAGCCGCGAGTAATGGGATTAAACTTGAACTCGAAAGCGCACGCCTTGACAAAGTCAATGCTGTTGAGAGAATTTCAATCGCTCACAAGCAACTCAACAGTGCAGACGAAAATTATCGTATTGTCAAATTGCAATATGATAATGGGATGACAACACTCATTACGCTTCTCGATGCACAGACGACACTTGCAAACGCAAAAGCTAACCTGACGACGAGCACATTCGATGTGATGATCGCGGATGCAAAATACAAAAAGGCACTGGGGTTACGATAACCCCTTACAATAATTTTAAATTATATCCACCCATAGAACTATCATATGACTACTATAATCAAATCATCTGCCATTGCAACGTTGACACTTGTCGTCGCATTGACACTGAATTCTTGCGGCAAATCAAATGGTGCAGAGACTGCTCCCTCTGATGTATTCACGGTGAAGACCGGCGCAGTTGCAATGGCTCCTGTTGCTGCGACGATGCGTGCCACCGGGACACTCGAAGGTATTCGAGAGGCGACCGTCAACAGCGAAACGAACGGACGTATTCTTTCAGTAAACGTTAATAACGGCTCGCGTGTGGGCGCAGGTTCGGCACTGGTCACTGTTGACAACGAACTAAAATCAATTGCGGTCGAACAAGCAGAAGCGCAAACCCTTGCTGCAGAAGCCGCGCTCGAAAAAGCAAAGATTGATCTTGGTCGCTCTAACGAACTCTCAAAAACCGGAGCCTCGACCAAGAGTCAAACCGAACTGGCTGAGTTGCAAGTAAAAAGTTATCAAGCCCAGCTCAAGGCAGCCACCTCAGCAACAAGTTTTGCTAAACGTCAGCTTTCCGATGCAACAGTCAAAGCACCATTTGCCGGTGTTGTTGCGATGCGATTTGTCAATCAAGGTGAACTGCTAAACCCAGGCAATAAAGTAGCAATGCTTGTCGATGACTCAAAAATGAAATTAAAAATCGGTGTTGGCGAACTTGACATTCCATTACTAAAAATCGGAGACGGAGTCAAAATTACAGTCGATGCTATTGGGGGAAAAACTTTTGACGGCAAGATCATCACGATCGCAAATAAATCCGATGCGGCAAGATCTTATACCGTTGAAGTAGAATTGCCGAACAATGACAAATCACTCAAAAGTGGGATGTTTGCTCGGGCAGAGATTAAACGTGAGGTAGAGCATGATGCTATTACCACCCCAACATCGGCAGTCATTAACAACGGTTCTCGTACCCAGATCTTTGTTGTTGATGACAAAGGAATCGCTCATCTTCGGGGTATTAAGATCGGGACTTCGAACCCTGAACTGACAGAAATTCTTGATGGTCTGAAGCCCGGAGACGTCGTCGTCACATTCGGACAATCACAATTGAAAGATGGCACAAAAGTAAAAGCCAACTAATCCTATTTATTTTTGAACCACCAATTTTCAAAAAGTAATGACTATTACAGAGATTTCCATTAAACGTCCCGCCTTAGTTACGATCTTCTTTATCGCTCTTGCGGTGATGGGTGTGATCGGTTATATGAAGTTGGGAGTTGATCTTCTGCCGAAAATGGACTTCCCATTTATTTCGGTAATCACTGTGTATCCGGGTGCCGGTCCTGCCGAAATCGAAGATCTGGTTACGAAGCCAATCGAAGAAGCCGTTGCCGCAACCAGCAATCTTGATAACGTCCGTTCATTTTCTAATGAAGGATTCTCGGTTGTGCTCGGACAGTATTTGCTCACAGCAAATGCCGATCAAGCCGCAGCTGATGTTCAGCGACGAGTCGATCAGATTCGATCAAAATTACCGAAAGATGCTGACGTACCGAAAATTCAAAAAAATGATATTAGTGCTGCGCCGATCTTGCGCATTGCTCTGACATCAACAGTACTTTCGCCGACGGAATTATATCAACTCGCAAAAGATAAACTCAAGGCTCGGCTCGAATCAACCGAAGGTGTAGCGCAGGTAGATATTTCAGGTGGTCGTGAACGACAGATTAAAATCAATGTCGATAACGATAAACTTCGTTCCTACAATCTATCGATTTTGCAAGTACAGGCAGCCCTCACCCGTGAGAATCTGGACTTCCCGACCGGCTCAGTCAAACAGCCAACCGACCAATATGTTGTTCGTGTCAAAGGCAAATTTCAATCACTTGCTGAAATGAAGACTTTGCCGATCACAACATTAGCAAACGGTTCGACGGTCTATCTGAGTGATGTAGCAATTGTTGAAGACGGTTTTAATGAGGATCGCCGTCCGACACGTCTTTCCGGTAGCGATGCCGTAGGTGTGAATATTATCAAGACATCTGATGCGAACTCTACAAAAACGGCAGATGGCGTTTATGCGAAGATGGCAAAATTGACCACTGAGTATAAGCAGTACGGCATCAAATTCGATATTGCTCAGGATGCAACGACGTTTACTCGCTCTTCTATCAGTGAAGTTTTTCGTGATCTTCTCATAGCAATTTTCTTGGTGTCGTGTGTTTTGTTTTTATTTCTCCGTTCAGGCAGGAATGCATTAATTGTTCTTGTTTCAATTCCAACTTCACTCGTCACTACATTTATTTTTATGTGGCTTTTTGGCTTCACATTGAATATGATGTCGATGATGGCACTATCATTGGTAATTGGTGTATTGGTTGATGACTCGATCGTGGTGTTGGAAAATATTCACCGAAAACTTGTAGAAGGTCAGTCCCCTGTCGATGCAGCGATTAACGGTCGTAATGAAATAGGCTTTGCGGCTATTGCTATTACACTTGTTGACGTGGTGGTGTTCCTACCGATTTCACTGGTCAGTGGGTTGGCAGGAAAAATCTTGCGTGAGTTTGGTTTGACAGTGGTGGTTTCAACCTTAATCTCATTGCTGGTTAGCTTCACTTTGACGCCAATGCTTGCAGCAAAATTTGGCAGAGCGCATGAAGAAATTAAATTCAAACCCCTTCGTTGGATCAGCGATAAGTTCGAAGCATTCCAAGATTGGCTTACTGTTAAATATACTAATACTCTTGGGTGGTCGCTCAAACACCGTTGGGTCATACTTACAACCTCATCATTGTTATTCCTCGGAAGTTGTAGTTTAGCTCTTACGGGTCAGATCGGTAGCGAATTTATTACTCAGCCTGATCGGGGCGAGTTCGCAGCGAACTTCGATTTCCCTGATGGCACCAATGTCGAAACAACCGACTCGCTTATTCAGCTTTACGAAAAGCTCTTAGCTCAGGATCAAAACATCGAACGCTATCAAACTGTTGTCGGCAAGCAAGAAAATCCTTGGGGCGCAACCGAGCGTGCAAGTGTCGGACAGATTTCGATACGAATGGTAAAACCGGGAAAGCGCATTCGGAAGACTCTTGATGAAATGAAATACGTAACTAATCTTGCGACAAAAGTACCGGGATTGCTTGTACGTACCCAACCGATCGGCATCTTCGGAACAGCGAACGCCGCACCAATCCAGATAGAAACTGGCGGTGATGATATGGCTAAACTTTCGGCATACTCCGATCTATTGATTGAAAAGATCAAGAATATACCCGGGCTCAAAGATCTCAAGAGTTCGTATGAAGAAGGACAGCCCGAAGTAAAGATCGTTTTTGATCGTGACCGACTTGCCGCCAATGGTATGTCGCTTGGTGAGGCGGCACTTGCTATCAGAACTGCACTTGCAGGTAATACCGACTCAAAATATAAAGAAGGCGAGACCGAGTACAACATCAATGTTATCCTCGATAAAGTAAATCGCTCAAATGCGAAAGACGTTGCCCAAGTAACATTACAAAATCATTTTGGCCAGCAAGTAAAAGTCTCTGATGTTGCCACACTTTATTACGGCAAAGGTCCTGGGCAGATCGGCAGAAAGAATCGTGAGCGGCAGGTTATTATTTATGGTAACCTTAGCACAAGATCACTTGGTGACGTCGTAAAAGACATCGAAAAAGTTATTGCAACAATTCCGCGTGCCAACGGAGTGGGCGAACCGTATTTGGCGGGCGATGCAGAGAACCAACGTAAATCAGGCAATGATATGCAAATAGCATTTGGATTAGCAATATTGTTTGTGTATATGGTTATGGTCGCACTGTTTGAGAGTTACGTCCATCCATTTACGATTATGTTCTCATTGCCGGTAGCACTGATCGGAGCATTAGTAATGCTTTGGCTCACCGGAAAAACAATCTCACTCTTCTCGATGGTGGGAATGATTATGTTAATGGGATTAGTAACGAAAAACGCTATTCTCATCGTGGATCGAACAAATGCTCGACGTGCATTAGGTCATGGTATTAAAGAATCGCTGATGGAAGCCGGACCGACACGACTGCGTCCGATTATTATGACGACTGTGACGATGATCTTGGGTATGTTGCCCCTGGCTGCCGGAGTAGGCGAAGGTTCTGAGTTTCGTCAGGGTATGGCACTTGCTATTATTGGTGGCTTGACAAGCTCGATGGTATTGACACTGGTACTGGTGCCGGTAATGTACACTTATATTGAATCATGGCGTGAACGCTTTCCGAGATTCTTCAGACGTATTAATATCTTCTCGAAGATCAAAAAACCACGTCCAGGCTATGTGAATACGCTCTAAAGAAATCCGATAGCGATGCCCTTGGCGTATAAGCAATAAATCTTGCTCGTGCATATCGAAGTGATGATGGATGATGATGGATAAGGTGAAAACGATATGTGCGAGCATCTCCCGAGCCGGCTACAGAAATGTAGCCGGCTTATTTTTAATAATACTCCCGCCGGTTTGGGCTATGAAAAGAAGATGGATTATTTTGTAATATTGGTTGTTCCATCAGGAGTTATAAGTGTAAGGTGAGTATGGTCTCGTGTGTATGAGACATACTACACTATGCTTGTAACTAATTGAAATTTTATAAATTACACCTGTTGCTTCAGTGATATAGGGTCGGTTGTTCTTTAGACCGACAGACCGAGTGAGCAAGCGATGCGAGGGTAGTATCGCAGGCGCCGACCGCGTGAAAAAGTTGTGTTAGAGTTCAAAGTTTTTTTCACCGACAGTGCGCTTTGTGTCAGTACCATCGCTCAGGTAATGAAGCCGACGAGCCAAGGTGGCTCGTAAGGTTTCGCAACGAATGATTTCACGTCCTGTTTTTTTCGCCATCGTGCACGTGCTTTTGCCAGTTATGATCTTTGCAGTTATTCTCGGCTTTGTCGGAACAAGCAATGTATCATTTATCAGAACCACTCTCCGCGTATTCTTCGCGTGGGTCACTCCTGCGCCCAACTTGCGGAGCCTGCCCTACTGTACGACCGACCATGAGATTTATACTCTCCACAGGACATCCGATCTAGCCGATACTGCTGAGCGAAGTACTTCTTCGTTACGCAAAATTGCAGACCATCTCATTCGTACCTGATTGCCCTCTTATAGAAGAAACTGAATCAGCAGGATCGTTCACATGAGAATTGGTGTCTCGTGATGATAACTGATATTGTAGTTACATCCGATGAGCCAACATTGATACTGCTATGTTTCCATTTCGCAAAGAAATAATTATCAACGCTCGCGGCGAAAACGAAGTCCGGATCGCCATTACCGAGCAAGGTCGTTTAGTCGAGCTTTTTGTAGAAAACCCCGAAACAGTTCGCCATGTTGGCGAAATTTGGATGGGCAAGGTGGCGAAAGTCATACCTGGTATGAATGCCGCTTTTATTGATCTGGGTTTACAGCAAGACGCATTTCTTCATTTTTCTGATGTTGGCAATTCCTACGATGGTTCGATGTCGTTGATGTCGAGCGAAGGTGTGGATATGCGCGACGACGATGACGAATCTGAAGACGAAGATTATGAAGATGACTCAACAAGCGAGCTTCCCGATCTCCAGCTCAAACCGCGCACTGCATCCTCAGCGCCGCATGTACCTCGCTCACCACGCAAGCCATTTTCAACGATGGAAGTGCAGAATGTGGATATGGAGCCCGGTCAAAATATTATTGTCCAAGTAACTCGCGAAGCATTTGCCAACAAAGGTGTTCGCGTGACGAGCCGTATTTCCCTTCCGGGTCGCTTCTTGGTACTTGTGCCATTTGAACCTGGTATCGGTATTAGCAAAAAAGTGTATTCGGTTCACGAGCGTCGTCGTCTTCGCCGTATCATCCGTTCGCTCAAGCCGCGTGAAATGGGTGTAATCATCCGTACGGTTGCAGAGAACAAAGAAGACGCATTACTCCGTGAAGATCTTGAGATGTTGCTGAACCAGTGGCGCGACATCCAGAAAAAGATCAAAGATAAACAGCCGCCGATGGTTTTGTACCAAGAGTCGAACATCACCACCACGGTGCTCCGCGATCTGTTCTCAAATGACATTACCAAGATCGTCGTCGATGATAAAAAAATGTATAATGAAGTGCTTGATTATATCCAGTGGTCAGCACCCAATCTTGCGGGAGTAGTAGAGTTCTATAAAGATCAGACCCCTCTTCTCGAAAAGCGTGGTGTCGAGCAAGAGATCGAGCAAACAATGAGCAAAAAGGTACCACTACCATCAGGAGGGTATTTGTTTCTCGAAAAGACTGAGGCGATGGTTGTGATTGACGTAAACTCCGGTCGGTATGCTGCACGTCGCGAGCAAGAGCTCAATTCGCTCAAGACTAATCTTGAAGCGGCACGCGAAACAGCACGTCAACTAAGATTGCGCGATATTGGTGGTATTATCGTCGTTGATTTTATTGATATGATCGATGAGCGCAATAAAAAGAAAGTCTATGATGAGATGAAGAAAGAGCTTCGCCGTGACCGTGCGAAGTCAAGCATATTACCTCTGACCGATTTTGGTATTATGCAGATCACACGTCAGCGTGTACGCCAAGCAATTGGAGATACACTTTCTGATCAATGTAGTGCTTGCAATGGCTCGGGTATGCTCGTCTCACAAAAAACCGTTATTCATCAGATCGAACGTTGGCTTGACCGTTATTCGACCGAAACCGAACGCAAAGAAGCACTTATTATGCGAGTGCATCCAATCTTGAATCAAGAACTGACCAACGGATTTTTCTCGTTGGCTCGGAAGATGAATTGGAAGTTCAAAACGAAATTCAAAGTTCGTATCGACGACGAAATGCGAGCCGATGAATTCAGAATGTCCCGTGCTTCAGACAACAAAGAAATTACTAATCAATATATCGGACCACGTCCTGATCCTATTGATG
Source organism: Bacteroidota bacterium (assembly GCA_025363505.1). Lineage (GTDB taxonomy): Bacteria > Bacteroidota > Ignavibacteria > Palsa-1295 > Palsa-1295 > JAFDZW01. The sequence goes on along the minus strand of JANYDV010000284.1, from coordinate 9,491 downwards.
AAGAGTCTACCACAATGAAAATACAACCAAAACGTCGCGAAGAAGATGGCGGGCAACGCCGTTTACAGCAGCAGCAGCGTCGTGGTGGTAGTAATAGTAATAGTGATGGCGGTGGTGGAAATAATCGCGACGGCAACAACAACCGCGGAGGAGGCAATCAAAACAATCGCGGTGGTGGTGAAAACCGTAACCCAAATCGCGAAGGTCGTGAAGGCGCATCGAATAGCGGTGGCGGGCAACGTAGACCACAACAACGACGTCCACGTCCGGCAAACCGTCCGGAATAACAGTAGTGCTTTTATATAATGGGGTTATTAAACGATAACCCCATTACATCTTCAACCTGCCTTGAACACTCGTACAAAAAACATCCTCTATATTATAATACCAATCATCTTGGCAGTATGGTTGCTCGGATATGAATTTATTTGGCGTTTTGATTCAAAACTTGATCTATTACGAAGCATACCGATCATTACCCACTCGGGTGTAAAACGTACACTGTATATTCATCAGCAGAGTAACTCCAGTGTTGATACGATCAGACGAGTATTTTCAGAGGTGAAGAATGGAAAAACGTTTTGTTCGTTATGGCTTGATGGCTCAACAGACACGTTGCATACCGAAGCGACGGGGCGCTATTTTTCTGAGTTTCGACCCGTAAGACTCGCAACCGACACATCAGTTCAAGTCATCTTGATCCCAAACACCGAACACGGCTTGCCGACCGGATGGGGTGAGATGGTTTACCTGACACCTAATGATTCGCTTCACGTTATTCAGTTGATCAATAGTAATATTGCTGACCTCAATAATGACGGAAGACTCGAACTCTATGATCGTACCCAGCAATCATGGGCAAAGCTTGATCTACTAACTCGTCAATGGGTAGCGGTGCCGGTAAAAACATTGCAGCAATAGAAGTATCATTATGCTTCATTTACTTTCAATTGAAGGAATCACTTATGTCTATTGGGCATCGCTCTATATGCACTTGTTTAGTGCTGTTGGCTGGCTGGGCGGTATTTTATTTCTAACAGGGGTTGCACGCCCGATTTTTGAATTTTATGGGGCTGAACAGTATAAACTTCAGCAACAACTCAAGGAGCGATTCCTTGGCTTTTCTTGGATGCTGGCTATTACTACGGCTGTCACTGGTATTATTCTCGTGATGTGGTCAACCCGCTTTCTGTTTTTCAATTTCTCCTCTTTGTGGCTCATCCTTGTACACCTTAAAATTTTGGGATTCTTGATCTTGATGGGTGCAACATTTATGTTGCGTTCAAGTTATAAAGAACTCCACAGTGCTCGCTCCGAAAAAATTGGCACCGAAGATCTTTCACCTCGAGAAATTGTATTATGGCGGATTAGGATTGTCGAGCAGATCGAAGTTTGGATGGCGATTATTATCCTGTTAGTCGTTTCGCTGATGCAGATTAATTAAATGAGTAAAAATCACTCATCACTTCCACAATGGAAGACGACAAGCGAGCGTCAACTGGTGCATACAAAGATTTTTGATCTTGATGCCGTAATTCGCAGTGAAGAAGGGACTCATCGTGAAGGCGAATTCTTTGTACTAAAAGCACAAGATTGGATCAATGTTATTGCAATCACATCTAACAATCAATTGGTCCTTGTGGAGCAATACCGTCACGGTACCAATGAATTTGAGCTTGAGATTGTAGGTGGAATGGTAGATGTCGGGGAATCCCCTCTTGTCGCCGCACTTCGTGAGTTAAAAGAAGAAACAGGTTTTGTACCGACTACCGAGAGCATCATTGAACAAATTGGAGATGTCACCCCAAATCCTGCATTCCTGAATAATCATTGCTTTACATTTTTAGTAACGAATGCCGAACGTTCGTCAGAGCAAACATTTGACGAGCATGAAAACATCCACATTCGGCTCGAACCCCTCGATTCGATGGAAGAACTTGTTCATTCGGGAGCCATCACCCACTCACTGGTGATCGCCGCATTTTATTATTACCATCAGTGGAAGAGCAAACAGCACTCCTGATAAAATTACATGATAACCCGACTCAATGTTTTTCCTCATTTCTGCGTTAATATACTTCATTCGAAATTCGCAATAATCATTTCGTGGGCAAGATAATAACGATAGCAAACCAAAAAGGCGGTGTCGGCAAGACAACGACGGCAGTCAATCTGGCGGCATCGTTGGCGCTTGCCGGTTTCAAGACTTTGCTGGTAGATATAGATTCCCAAGCCAATGCAACCAGCGGGTTGGGTATCGACTCAAAAACTCTGACCAAGACTATTTACGAAGTACTCGTCGGCAAAGAACAACCGGCTTCGGTGATCATGAGCACCAAGATCGACCGGCTCTCGCTACTGCCATCGCATATAAATCTTGTTGGTGCTGAGATTGAATTAGTCGATATGGAAGACCGCGAACGAGTAATGAAACGAGCACTCGCCACGATCTCCGATCAATTTGATTATATTTTGATCGACTGTCCGCCGTCATTAAGCTTATTAACGCTGAACGCACTTGCTGCGAGCAATAGCGTACTTATTCCTGTGCAGTGCGAGTATTATGCACTCGAAGGGCTCGGACAATTGCTCAATACAATCAATATCGTTAAAAAACATTTAAATGCTCATCTTGATATTGAGGGTGTACTCCTGACAATGTTCGATTCACGACTACGACTTTCCAATCAAGTGGTTGCGGAAGTACAGCGCTATTTCGATCAAAAAGTATTTAAGTCAGTCATTACTCGAAACGTTAGACTTTCAGAAGCACCGAGTCACGGGTTGCCGGTAGTGTTGTATGACCCGTCGAGTGCCGGATCGAGAAACTATCAGGATCTTACAAAAGAAGTGATCTCAAGAAACCCAACGATTAAAGTAAGAACGTCATAAAAAGCATTTCCCCCTCACTGCAAAGAAAAATGGCTAAAAGTAAATTTTCATTAGGTAAAGGACTCGGAGCACTTATTCCGGGAGCCGAGAATGATTCAGAGCAAGAACAACGCAGTCCCGCAAAGCTTGGTACTGTCGCAATGATCTCGCTTGAGGAAGTTGCACCCAACCCACAGCAACCACGAAAAGATTTTGCACAAGATGCTCTTGCCGATCTCGTAGATTCTATTCGCAGTCATGGGGTGATTCAACCGGTCACCGTCCGTCGCTCAAGGCTTGGGTTTGAACTGATCTCGGGCGAACGCCGTGTTCGTGCGTCTCGTATTGCAGGGCTGGAAGAAATTCCGGCGTACGTAATCGACGTTGATACCGACTTAAAAATGCTTGAACTGGCGATTGTAGAAAACGTACAACGCAAAGATCTTAATCCGATAGAGGAAGCAGAAAGTTATCATCGTTTGATCGAGGAGTGTGGGTTACGTCAAGAAGACGTTGCTGAACGCATCTCAAAAGATCGCACAACGGTCTCCAATTTTTTACGGTTGTTAAAGCTTCCGATCGAAATACAAGATTCCATACGCAACGGCGAACTCGGGATGGGTCACGCGAAAGCGATTATGGCAATACCGGACGTAGCCCATCAGGTTGCACTCTGGCGTATTGCTGTCAAAGAAAATTATTCGGTTCGCAAACTCGAAGAACTTGCTCGCAAAGCCGCTTCGGAGCATCAACAAGCCGGCGGTAGCATTCGCAAACGAAGCGGGAGACCAATGAAAGAAGCCGGCGGAGAAATATTCCCGCTCGAGGGTCTTACGCCAATGGAAAATGCAATGAAACAAAAATTGCAAACGCAAGTCAAAGTAAAGATGAAAAACGCTACGCAAGGCGAAATCACCCTCGAATTTTATTCAATTGACGATCTCGAACGCCTGAGCGATCTCCTACTTTCGATAACTGAAGTACAATGAAAAAAATAATTTTAACCACATCAGCACCTGCCCCGATAGGACCTTATAGTCAGGCAATCCAGCTCGATGGGTTGTTGTTCTGCTCAGGTCAGATTGCGCTTGATCCTGTTTCCGGAGAAATGAAAAATGCGACGCTCGAAGAAGAGACACGACAAGTGCTCGCAAATCTTTCTGCACTCCTCACAGCCGGTGGTGCTTCGACTGATGCCGTCATTAAGACGACGATCTATTTGACTGATATGAATGATTTTGCATTAGTCAATGGAATTTATGCCGAGTATTTTGGCGAATCAAAACCTGCTCGCAGTACTGTCGCTGTCAGCGCATTGCCAAAAGGTGCGAAGATCGAGATCGAAGCAATTGCATCTGTACTTTCTAAATAATTGTACAGTAGAATGCGAGCATTCTTCTTTCTGGTGTGTATGTTTCTTGCCGCAAATGTTGCAGAAGCATCCTATTTAGATTCGCTCAAATTCATTCATCCGGATACCGTCGGTCATGCGCGAGTAGTAAAAAGTGATACGGCGGGTTTCCATATGCAAAAGGATCCGATGTTGGCGCTCGGATTATCAGCAATCTTCCCCGGTGCTGGACAAGTGTATACGGGTGGATGGTACAAGGCGCCTTTCATCTTGGCAGGAATAGGTGTTTGTATTTACGCAGCAAATTTACAAAATAGCCGTTATCACTATACTGCCGACTCAGTTAACAATCAGCTTGCTCGAGGTGATATCTATAATGCAAACAGATATTCGTCCGTCCGTGAATTCTATCGCGATGACCGAGATAAATGGTATATTTATGCAGGCTTGATCTATGTCGTAAATTTGCTTGATGCCTATATTGCCGCACACTTATTTGACTTTGATGTATCCGATCCGACAACTCGCCCATATCTTTCTGTCCCGACTGCTCCGAGCGCGCCATGGCGTGTGGGCGTTAATATGCGTTTTTAGTTTTGGAGTTTCTCTCAGCGGGTGTATGCCACCGCCGCGAGTCAGCTTTCCTGTTTTTGAGCGCGATTATTATATAGGTATTCTTGAAGTTGATCGGGTGTTTGGAAATTTCCAAAATGCGCAGTCTCTTTCTTTTGATGGATTCGGTGATGTCTATATCTCTGATGCCGATGCGCCGGGTATTTATAAATTTACAAAAAAAGGAGATAGTCTTCATTCGGTAATCGGTGCAGGGTCTTCACATGGACAATTCGATTCGCCATCGGATATTGATGCTCTCCTGACAAATGCTATTGCTGTTGCCGATAAGAATAATCACCGTATTGAGATTTTTTCACGTGAGCTTATTTGGCAAGCATCGATCGAGGGTCACGTGCCTGGTTCCAAAATCCAGTTCGGTTATCCAATGGCTGTTCGTGCGGCAAGCTCGGGCTATTACTATTTAATTGATGGTGAGAACCGGCGATTGATCGGCGTGAATCCTACGACAGGGATTCAACAACCAATTAATACCAATGGCTCGACCCTGGGACTGGATCTTCGACCCCAGTCTATCGCCATTGATGCGGGTGAATACGTTGATGTTGCCGATGCAAATTTCCGCGCAATTATCAATTTTAATAATACGCTGTCCCCCATCAAGCAGATTCGTTTTTCACCGGCAAACGAAACAAGACTTACCACCAACGAAGAGAATCTCATTGTTTTTGATTCTCGATCAAACACGATTCGTCTCTTTCAATTTCGTGAGTTAAATTACCTCGGCTCCTACTCGCTTCCGAAAGAAGCTCGGAATGCGGTGATGGTCACCCTTCACAATGATCTTTTATATGTATTATGTAAGGACAGAGTTGTTGTATGTTCGATCCATCGCACATAAATCCGAGAACCCATCCGAAACTGACCCGCCGAAAGATTGATGAACTGATCATTCAAGGCGAAGGGGCGCGTCTGGAGTTTAAGCGATATTTTTCATCGCCGGAAAAGATCGCGAAAGAATTGATCGCTTTTGCTAATACAAAAGGCGGTATTATTCTTTTTGGAGTTGATGATGACGGATCGGTCTATGGCTTGCATAGCGAAAAATCAGAACTTGAGGAAATCGAGCATACAAGCGATTTTCTTTGTGAGCCGCCAATACCAGTTGAGTGGCAAGTGGTACAGTGGTCGAACGGCAAAGATATTATCGCCGTGATGGTCAGCGAAAGCGACACCAAACCACATACGTTGGTTGAGTATGAAAAAAGTGGTAAGCGTGCGAACACAACCCCTGTCGGATATGTACGAGTTGGAGATAAGTCGATGCCGGCAAGTCGAGAAGTAATGAAGGTGATGCAAAGCATGCAGCGGGATTCCCCTCCACTACGCATTGCAATCGGGTTCAATGAAAAAGAACTCTTTGAATATCTCGAAGAGCATGGGCGAGTGACCGTAGATGAATTTGCCGATCTCGTAAACATTTCCCGACGTCGTGCCAGTAAGATCATTGTTGATCTTGTTCGTGCAGGTACCCTCTTACTCCATACCGTCGAGACTAAACAATTTTTTACACTTACAGAATAAAAAAAGCCGTCATCTGAAAAGACAACGGCTTTAAAGACGGATCGATAGTTTATCCTACAACTGAGACTGCTGTCATTGTTGCTTCACTGCCGGGATTGTCATTCGAATTTTTTGGCAAAGCTGCAATCTTGTCCATTACATCATAGCCTTCGACAAGCTGCCCCCAAGCTGTGTATTGCTTATCGAGGAATGTCGCCGGTCCATGACAAATAAAGAACTGGCTTGTCGCAGAGTTTGGGTCATTCGTGCGAGCCATTGATGCAACACCACGTTTGTGGCTGACTTCGTTAAACTCGGATTTTAACTTGTCACCCATCCCACCGGTTCCGTGACTTGAAAGATCGGCATTTTTGGAATTGGGGTCGCCACCCTGAATCATAAAATCAGGAATCACGCGATGAAACGTCGTCCCATCATACTTTCCTTCTTTGGCAAATTTAGTGATCTGCGCTACGTGATTCGGAGCAACCTTGTCGAAGAACTGGAGCTTCATCGTACCGAACTTGGTCTCTATGACCAACAGTGATTCAGGATTGGAACAATATTTATCGAGAGTTGCCCCTGAATACGGCGCTGCTTCTGTTGTGTTATTTGCTTGGCTCATAAGAAATATCTCAGTATTATTTTTATAGAAAAATTACATTTTCTCTATCTTGCCATTTTTTTCGACATAGACTTTTGTCATGGTCGCATCTTTACCGGGGTTATCACTTCCATTTTTTGGCAGTGCCGCAATTTTATCCATCACGTCATAACCTTCAGTCAGCTGTCCCCACACGGTATAGTTTTTATCAAGAGAGGTCGGTGCACCATGGCAAATAAAGAATTGGCTGGTGGCTGAGTTCGGATCGTTTGTACGAGCCATCGAGCAGACACCACGTTTATGACTTACTTCATTAAATTCAGCTTTTAACGGGTCGCCCATACCACCGGTACCATCATTACTTAGATCGGCATCTTTTGAATTCGGATCGCCACCTTGAATCATAAAATCAGGAATTACGCGATGAAACGTTGTCCCATCATACTTACCCTCAATAGCAAACTTAGCAATTTGTGCTACGTGGTTAGGTGCTATTTTATCAAAAAGCTGAATTTTCATCGTGCCGAATTTTGTCTCGATCACCAACAAGCGCTTCGGGTTTGAGCAATATTTATCGAGTGTGACACCTGTATAAGGAGCTGTATCCTCGACTTTTTTCATCTGACTCATACAATTGGAGCTTGCTATGCTCAAAAGAACTGTGAGAACAATTGCAAATTTTTTCATAATCTATAGTTTTGTTTATTTTCCCTTTTTGGGAGCTAAATAAAACGGGTAGAGACGTAGGTTAGGTTTCGCAAATCCCTCTATAGTCCAACTTATCTATTGTCTTCGGCGTTTATGTGCGTTAGAATATTTACCATACTCAGTGGCAAAACAGCAAAATACCGGAGTTCAGACACTCGAAAAAATCGTATCACTCGCAAAAAGACGCGGGTTTGTGTTCCAATCGTCAGAGATTTATGGCGGCTTGAATGGCTGCTGGGATTATGGTCCGCTGGGGGTCGCGATGCTCCGGAACCTCAAGGAAGCTTGGTGGCGTGAAATGACCAATCGTAATGATATTGAAGGGCTCGACGCCTCAATACTGATGCACCCAAAAGTTTGGGAAGCCTCTGGTCACATCCAGAATTTCTCTGATCCGATGGTTGATTGTAAATCTTGCAAAGCAAGATTTCGTCTCGATCATCTTTTTGGTGATATGAATGAAAAGAAATTACAAACAATAGCTAAACATCTCACTGTCGATCACCGCGAACATACCAAAGAATCTCTTTCGGAATATATCCTCGCTCAGATTGAGGCAAATGAAGCTCTATTCACTCAACTGGTGGAGTTAGAATTAGTAAATTGTCCGAATTGTGGCACGAAGCAATCGCTGACTAGCCCCCGTAATTTTAACTTAATGTTCGAGACATATATCGGACCTGTCAAAGATGCCGCGAGTGCAGTCTATCTCCGTCCCGAAACTGCACAAGGTATTTTTGTGAATGTGCTGAATGTGATGCAAGCCACTCGACAGAAATTGCCATTTGGTATAGCTCAGATTGGTAAAGCGTTTCGTAATGAGATCAACACGAAAAATTTTCTTTTTCGTACTCGCGAATTCGAGCAAATGGAAATGCAGTACTTCGTCAAAGAAGGCACCGATGAGACGTTTTATGAACAATGGCGCGAACGTCGTATCAATTGGTGGTCAGCACTGGGAATGCCAAAAGAAAAGTTGCGCCTCAAGCCGCACGAAAAACTTGCGCACTACGCAAAAGCGGCGGTTGATATTGAGTTTGAATTTCCATTTGGTTTTGGGGAGATCGAGGGTATTCATAACCGAACTAATTTTGATCTCTCACGACATGAAGAATACTCCGGCAAATCGCTTTCGATCCACGACGAAGATACTAAAGAGAAAAAAGTACCGTTCGTGATAGAAACATCCGCCGGCGCAAGTCGTGGCTTTATGGCGTTTTTGTGTAATGCTTATCGAGAAGAAGAAGTCAATGGCGAAGTGCGTACCGTTATGAATTTGCATCCGTTCCTTGCGCCTGTCAAAGCAGCAATCTTACCCTTAGTTAATAAAGATGGGATGCAAGAGATTGCAGAAAAATTAGATCTTGATCTTCGAAGATCAGTAAAGACATTCTATGATGACTCAGGGGCTGTTGGTCGTCGGTATCGCCGTCAGGATGAGATTGGCACACCATATTGCATTACGATTGATAGTGATACACTTCAAGACCAAAGCGTCACAATACGCGAGCGGGACTCGATGGCGCAGATCAGACTACCAATCGAAAAAGTAAAAACCTATCTATTGGAAAACATCGAGTGCCCGGTGGGATAAAATGCGAGACTTTACCTCGCCTTAAGGTACAACCAAAAGAACTGCCAAAATGAATAAGTTAGGGTATTATTGACCTAACTTATTATGTGGATGGACGGGTATTTCTTTTGGTTACCTTTACCCAATCGTCTTTAAAAGCTATCAAACTAAGAACCTCTTCTTTTTGTAGTTGTCGAGGGATACTCACGTTCACGAATAAGCACTTATCCGGGATGTTTTCAATGATT
>JANYDV010000280.1 GCA_025363505.1 Bacteroidota bacterium | reverse complement strand
GACTACGATAAAAACCCGACGCTGTGGCAATCGTAATTTTTTGTTGCCCATAGACATATATATCTAAGACCTCGCTGATGCGCCAATCAGTAAGCATCCGCCAAGTGATTCCACCATCACGCGATCCAATAACACCATTGCCACACGCTGAGAAGATACTATTTCCATTTGATGTATCCTCGGTCGCAACCGAATATCCTTTTGTATGCTGCCATCCGAGATGAGTCCAATTTTTTCCGTGATCGTCGCTTGTCCATAAACCGCCACCGATAGAACTACCGCCCATAAACGCGGCAGGGTCATCACTTGCAAGCACCGAACCATAGAGACGAGTGTGAGTTTGTGCAGATGCAGATGCAGATGCACAAAAAAAACAAACCAAGATTGATTGTAATAAATATCGCTGCATTATGAGATATGGCTGATCATGGTGTCACGAAATCGAATATTGACCGTCAGTCCTTCAAGCAGAGGATCGATGACGAGTGAATTATTTTCCACCCTTGCTCGAAGCAAATCGCGAACAACAAGCGTCGAAAATTCTGCCCAAGACCATACAAGAATACCAATCGGCGGCAACGGTGGTGTAGGACGATCACCATAAAACTCTAGCCAAGAACCGCCACTACCGCCGCGAGCCACGAGCCACTCCATTGATTTTTTTACCCATTCACCTTCCCCACATTTTACCGCTGCTTGTGCAAACAAGAGCGTTGCAAGCGACCACGGACCCGGCGAATCCGGTTCTCCACTAATATCATATCTCCCAAGACCACCACCATCCCATTGTTGCGACCACAACTGCGCGACTTCTGCAATAGTATTTTTTGCTTCGACCGATGTAGGATCAACTACTCCAAACAAGATGGGAAAAAGCTGTGAAACATCCGGCGTTAATTTGTGATCACCTTTCTTCGCCAGCGGCATATCTGTCGGCACAAATCGTGAGAAGAAGTCGTCACCTGCTTTTGTTCGCTCAAGTTGCAAATGAGATTGCACACTCCCATCAAGAAGTCGTCTTTTGATAATCCTCCCGTTGGAAATAAATGAATGCGAAGGATGGGAAAGAAATGAGTTTTTTATTTTCTGCGCGGTCTCGCTCCAGAGAAGATACTTCTCTGCTTCGCCAATATATGCAGAAAGTGTGACTGCGGCATCAAGCCCTGTGATTGCGAATGTTTGATGTGCAACGTCGTAACCAAGCTTGATTCCTGTTGCAGATGAGCGCTCCCAAATATCACGCGATGCCCTCAGCAGGGAGATTTCATCCAGAAACTCCGGTCGCAATAAATAATCTGCAATCGCGCTGATGCGTTGCCAGTGCTCTTTAATAAAATCAACATCACCTGTCCAATCAACATAAGTTTTCAATGCAGTAAGCACCAGCCCGTTGGAGTCGAGCTCGGAGTTTGCACCACCTCGAAAACGGCTTGCTTCGGCGACCATCCCATCATCATTGGAGAGCTTAGTAAGAATATTATTTAAAACAGATCTCGCGATTTCAAATTGCCCAGTATAGACCAATCCTTCTGCGACACGCGCCGCATCGCGCCCCCATTCCATTCCATATTGCCAAATACTTGCATCGAACCTCCCGTTGGTGCCGACGGCTGCTCGGAGTCCGTTCTTCATCGCAAAAAATAATTGCGAAATTTCTTGATGAATGTCGCCGGTTGCTGCGATGCTTGAAGTATTTTCCCAGTATGCGCGTTCACGATCAAATTGTGTATTGAGATCTACACGTTCTGTTGAAGTCCCTGCTACATACACAAAATGCGCTTCCAAATCACAATCATTAAAGTGTTCGGGAGTGACAACGAGGAATCGCTCTGATATACTGCCCGATTGTTTGGTGCTGAGATAAAGTACTCCATACCCTGCCGCATACAACACAGATTCTTTTGATCCAAACGTTGAAAAAAAAGTTGGATTTGCATAGAGTGCAGCTTCGATCTGCACATCACGATCCGCTGCACCACGAACGCAGATCCATCTTGTTACAGAGTGTCCATCTGGGGAAACATTAAAACTTTCAACAACAACAAATTCTCCTGCTTTCCATGAAGCAAATACCACCGGCACACCTTCGTACTCGCTCCACTCAACTGATAGTTCGTGGTGTCTGGGACTGTAACGTATGCCGTCAATAATTACTGTAAGCATCGTCCGTTCAAGACCATATTCGGGATGGAACAACGCCGTCCCCCACTTACGTGTGAACTGGTCAGGGCGCCAGAGCATCAGACCTAATGGTGTTGCATCAGCATTACGGCTCCACTGGATAGCCACCGCAATGTTACCATTACCGAGAAAAAAATATTCGGTATCAACAAGAGTCGTTGCGCTATCAGGATGTAATGATTGTATATTCACAAATGCAAAATGATATTAAGAGCCGATATTCATTATCCAAACATACAATAAAATAATCACTGCCACGCCAACCCAACAAAGGATGAATCCTGTAATGTCGGTTCGGGTCGGCTTCCAAAACTCCCAGTTGGTATGCGGAAATAATTTTTGGCGTTCAACGAGTTCAGGGTCATCAATTCGTTTCCGAACTTCAATCGCATCGGCAGCACCATCGGCAATAGCCGGTGTATGGACACGAGCATAAAACTCCCGAAGGACGTGTTCGCTGTTACGGCGCGTCAACAGACTAACGAAAAATAAAATGATGAATGGAATAATAACATCAAACGCAAAAGCCGCTGTGTCAAGCCCTGCTTTAGAATAATTTGTAAAATTAAACCCTATTAATGTGAGCAACCACAGTTCTGCCTTAAACGTCCCTACGCCAATTTTTGACGAAGAGCTATCGGTCGGCACAATCCGCTCGATCTTTTCAAAATAGATCGGCACTGCAGGCGCGATAATATGTTTTTGAATTTCCTGCCCGATACGGATTGCATTGCCATCAGCCACATCTTTTTGCTTTGCACGAATGGTTACGATCTCACTTCGTTCATGTGTCTCAGCAAGCATTGCCACACTGGTGCGAGCCGCCGGAAATATCGGCACAACATTCGGAAGCACTACCGTCACCAGTAGCGACAAACACATCTGGACGATTACCGCTTTCGTCGTAAGTCTTCGCCAAAAATACACAAGCCACAACGACGGACCGATCACTGTGCCGATAGAAAGAACATATTTAAACACAACAAATATATCATCAGCAATATAGGCAAAACCAATACCGCCAATGAGCACACAAAAAATAACAATACGCCCAACGAGTAATTGTGTCCGCTCAGTGGTGTGAGGTTTTATCGGAAGTAAAATATTTTTGGTAAATGCCGCCGACCACTCCAAACTCGATCCAGCTTTCGATGCCATATTTGCCGCCAGGACACTGGCAATCATCAATCCAACAAAACCGGTACCAAGGAGATCGTTGGTCATTGTCCCCCAAATATAAGTCGCATCCGAAAGTGTACCCCCATAAAGTGCAATGGCAATCATTCCGGTGAGTGCCCACCCGATGATAAGCAATCGTTTTGCAAACGCTCCGCCGACCATCCCTATCCGTGCCGCCGAGTCATCTTTCGCCGATCCTCCGACCGTAAAATTTCTTGGAGCAAGACCAACTAAATTCACAATGACCATCGTTAAGACAAAATACCAAGTGTAGTTACTTGCCACACTCGACCCAAAGAGATCGAACATCGCATCGGGTACGCGCTGATGCAAACCTTGAAAGCCACCGAGCGCATGCAAGCCAACAGGAATCAGCGCCGTCGATAAGAAGAAAATCATAAACCCTTGCAGGACATCAGTAAATGCGGCGGCAAACAAACCACCCATAATGATATATGCCGCGGTGATACAACCATAGATAAGATAAAACGTCGTTAGATCAAGATAGGAAATACTCGAAACAATATCCCCTCGTTTCGAGAGTTCGTGCAAATATCGAAGTCGATCAACGGAAATATTATCAAGCTTTCCCCCGCTTTCGCGTGATTCGAGCTGTTTCATCTCGCTATACATCGCCACCGAGTGCAGTTCTTCCGTGGTACATTCGGTCGCCGGCTTTATCATCACCGCCTGCATTGTTTTTCCGGTAATGAGATAACCAATTGACGAACCATAGATCGCCGAGAGTAATAAATACACGGCAAAAAGCCCTGATAGAAATTTTGACTCAAACCGATGCTCGTAAATATCCCCCGGAGCGACATATCGAGCCCGCCGTTGCAACACTGAGCTAAACCAATAAAAAGGAGTAATAAACAATACTAGATTCTGAAACCAGACACCGGACAGACCTTGCCGATATATCTCGCGAGTCACTCCGGCAGCCTGATCTGCGCTCACCATATTCCCGAAATTTAGAAATCCCGTCAATACTTTGCCAAAGCTCCGCCCGCCCTGAAAAAAATCGGAGGTATTCTTTATCTTCCGTCGAGCATAACGTCCTATCATCACCAAAGCCGCAACGTAGATGATGATGATACCCCAGTCGATGATATGTAATCCAAAAACCTTCAAGAAATGATTGTAGAGTATTGATGAATATTCCGTATGGTGGAATTCTCCGGCGACGGAGAAAGTTTCTGTGTATGAAGGATATTGATATGAACAACGAAGAAGTGAACGACCAAATGAACCCCGAACAACAGGATACAATGTGGTCAGGCTCGAAAGATCTGCTTGGCAGCGGTATGACTCTCGATCAATACCGATTCCCCAAAGACCCTCGAGTCTTGGGTGGGTCCTATAGCGTCGAGCTAAATGCCAAATTATTGCAACGGTATTTTTACTTTGAAAGACTGCTCCTCCGCGCCCATGCCGGGTGGTCGATGGGTACACCCGAGTTTGAAGTGAAGGTCGAGTATGGCAGACATCTTTATTATCATTCAGAAGCAGCAATGGCGTTTCAAAAACGCTTGGGCGAGCTTCGTATCAGTCCCGAAATCGTCGATCAATATCGCAATGAAGAGATCGAGCTATTCTTTTCGGAATTGATCTACGCCGAGTCACCGGCTCATTTTCTTGCGGGTGTCTATGGTGTCCTTGTGCCGCAGCTTATTACTGCCTATCACGAACATATGATGAGCACTGATCAGGTTGCCGATGCACCCACAGTTCGCTTACTCAAATATATTATCGCTGATTATACGGAGATGTATCTTTGGGGAAAAGAAGCCCTGCAAGCATATATTGACGGTGGCTATGATGGATCAAATATTGTTTTTTCCCAATTACATATTGAGCAAGTACTTAGTTCGATCGGCGGAGTAACGGGCACACAGAAAAAAACTGTCGCTCCAAATGATCTCCGTAGTGGCGCAAAGGAAGTATTCAAACGATCATTTGTTGCAACCCGCGATCAGCGCTTCAAGACCTTCGAACATACCTATGACTACAAGAAAGCAGATGAAGGAAGTATTGAGTATGAAAGTGATTATGAAGAGACACAACTTGATCTCATCCGCTCACAGCGCGACGAGCTTGATGCAATCGAAACATTTTGTAATATTCTCTATGAGATTCGGGATGTGCCATTCGAGTTTGATTACGATCTGGCACGAATAATCTACGATGAAACTCGCCATACCGAACTCGGCTTCAAAGCCCTTGAAATGAAAGGCTTCGACCCTTATGATCTTGCCAATAGATTAATGGGTATTAAAGTCCGTACCAAAATGCCACCCGAATATTCATTTGCCGAAATCTGCCTTTTCGGCGAAGCAAACATTGTACAAGAAGTGGCGAAACAATCACGCGAGGGCTATAAGAAAAAAGATATAACAGGCTTACTGTTTGATTATGTCAATGCTGATGAGCGGACGCATATTCAAAAAGGCACTCGCTGGATAAAACATCTCTTCAAGACCGACTCCATTACCGAGATAGAACTCCGTACAAAACAAATAGCCATCAACCGGCTACTCGAACTCGGCATCATTGATCACGAAGTAGCAATGACCATCTCGCACAAAGAATTAGCGAAGATTATTGGGGAGTAACAGCCTGTCGCTTTCAATAAAAAACTTCTGGCTGTGTAACCTCATGTGATGATTATCACCGAGTGGATTTCTCTTGCCCTTTATCCTTCTCATTCATCAGATAGGCAAAGATCGTGTAGCCGATCGTGAGCATTGCCATAGTGAAGACCCAATTGATTAATGTATCACTCACCGAATGTGAGGTGCTATCGATGTCTACAAAAGCATAGACACCATATACGACGCAAGCAAAAAAGACGATCCATCCGATTGTCGATGTCGGAATAAAAAAAATCCCTTTACGAATAAAGTATGGTGTTACAGTTTTCATCGTATCACTATCATAACAAAAAAAGGCGACCAACCGGTCGCCTTTTTATTCATACAAATTAATGTGCTGTTCTCTCAGCGCTTCCGAAGCCCGGCGGCGGCACATTCTGCGGATAGAAATCAGCGTCGCCCGGTGTGTTTGGTGCGCTATACTCATACGGTCCGCGGAAAACACGCGGCATCTCCGCAAAATTACCGTGAGGGATCGGGTTAGCAATAGTCCATTCAAGCGTCGTTGCATGCCACGGATTGACCGGTGCAATAGGACCCTTAAAAATACTCCAAATCATATTGAAAAGGAATATCAGCACCGACAAACCAAGAATAAATGCACAAACCGACATAAATGCATTCATTGGCTGAAGGTGAGATAAATGGGCATACCCGGTGTAATCATAGATGCGTCGCATCATACCGTTGATACCCAAAATATGCATCGGAAAGAACACACCATTGAACGAAAGAAACGCAAGCCAAAAATGCACTTTGCCCCAACGCTCGCTCATCATCCGACCAAACATTTTTGGAAACCAATAATAGATCGCACCAAAAATAGCGAACAGCGAACCGCCGAATAGCACATAGTGAATATGTCCGACAATGAAGTAGGTATCATGAATAAAAATATCCACCGGTGTTGAAGCCATAAAGATACCAGAGAGTCCGCCGATAGCAAACATTGCTACAAACCCGACTGCGAAGAAAAAGGCTGTCGTAAATTTGAGATTTCCACCCCAAAGTGTACCAAGCCAATTGAAGGTCTTGATTGCCGATGGTACAGCTATCAACATTGTCGAAATCATAAATGTCGTGCCGAGCAATGGATTCATACCTGACTGGAACATATGATGACCCCACACCATAAATCCAAGGAAAGCAATTCCAGACATTGACAGTACCATCGCCTTATATCCGAAGATTGGTTTGCGCGAGAACACCGAAAGAATTTCTGAGGTCAGACCCATTGCCGGTAAGATCATAATATACACTTCCGGATGTCCGAAGAACCAGAAGAGATGCTGCCACAGCAATACTTGTCCGCCTCCGGTATGCCCGGTCAATGGCGACCCTGCAACCAGCAAACCATGTGGGATAAAAAAGCTGGTACCGAGGGTGCGATCAAACATTAACAAGATCAGTGCGGCGCCAAGTACCGGCACGGCAAGCAATAAGAGAACTGCCGTAATAAAGATCGACCAGATTGGCAATGGCAAACGCATCCAAGACATTCCGGGAGCGCGCATATTAACTACGGTCGTAATATAATTGATAGCACCAAGCAACGATGAAATACCGGAGAGTAATAAACTAAAGAGCCATAGATTTTGCCCCCATGTCACTCCCGATAGTTCAGGTATCGCAGACAGTGTCGGGTAACTGGTCCAACCGCCACCGGCGGCACCACCCGGAACAAAGAAGCCACTGAGCATTACCAGTCCGGCAATAAAAGCCAACCAGAACGACGCCATATTTAATCTTGGGAATGCCATATCTCCTGCACCGATTTGCAACGGTATCA
The DNA here is from genome assembly GCA_025363505.1 of Bacteroidota bacterium. Classification (GTDB taxonomy): domain Bacteria; phylum Bacteroidota; class Ignavibacteria; order Palsa-1295; family Palsa-1295; genus JAFDZW01. The sequence continues at coordinate 7,028 of JANYDV010000280.1, read as the reverse complement.
GGAAATTTGCAAATGTGCCCATCAAGAATGGCATGACTGCAAAGAAGATCATAAACGTGGCATGCATCGTAAATGCCGAGTTATAGAACTCCGGCAAGATAATACCACCGGTGATCATCTTCTGACTGAAGATCATACTAAAAACACTTGCCATTGATTTATAAAACCAACCCGTATGGTCGGGCCAGCCAAGTTGCAAGCGAACTACTAACGCCAGCAAACCACCCACCAACAAAAAGAACGAACTCAAAAATAGAAATTGAATAGCAATGACTTTATGATCGAGCGAGAAAAGATATTTTCTCCAGAAGCTCAACTCATGATGTCCGTGGGCATCGTGCGATGCGCCCTTTATCTCTTTTGGTAATACAATCGTTGACATTATTTGATCCTTATGACAATCTATAGTGATGAGTTATTTCGATGTCTTCGACGAATCGGTTGTCGCCGTGGGAGCTGCCTCAGCAACCGGTGCCGGGGCTTGTGCTGTTTTCCAGCGATCGAGCGAATCGCGGGCGATCACGTGCACATACCCTTTCATCCGATAATGCCCAAGCCCACAAAGCTCAGCGCAGGCTATTTCATACTCTCCGGCTTTTGTCGGGTTGATCCAAACTGCCGTCTGCATTCCGGGTACAGCATCTTGTTTGATTCGGAACTCCGGCACGAAAAAGCTATGGATCACATCTTGTGCAAGCAGTTTAATCTGCACAGGTTCATTCAGAGCAAGATACAACTGGTTGATTGTATTGATGTCATCCGGTGTATCAAACTTACCATCGGGACCGGGATAGGTAATATCCCATTGGAACTGGCGCGGTGAGATACGAATAACAGGCGCATCTTTCGGAAAACGATTTGGACTTCTGATCTCAGACCACAAACTATTACTAAAGATAGCAAGGAACACCAATATCATTGCCGGGATAGCTGTCCACATTATTTCAAGGCGGTTATTGCCATGATAATAGATCGCTTTTCTACCGGGTTTGGAGCGGTACTTCCAGAGAAAATACACTAACGCCGCCTCGACTAATACAAAAACGATCAAGGTGATCCATAAGATAAGATCGAACATATCATCGATCTTCGACGCATAGGTACTGGCATTATCCGGCAGGATATTCATCCACCAAGAATACCAGTGGTGATCAGGGTATTTTGCCTTGACAGCTTGCGCCGCGACCGCACTTGGCAGTACTGCCAACGCTACCGCGCATAGCCATTGTATTCCACGCTTCATACTCAAGTTCATCAGTGATAGGCTCAAATAAAAGTGAACAGACGAAAACGACAAAGCCCGCATAGCGATGCGGGCTTATAACTATAATACGATCTTACTGACCCTTCAACGAGAAGTCAACAGTCTTGCTGTCTTTGGCAGCAACAGTGATCTTCTGGTCAACCGACATACCTTTGCCGTCGAGGGTTTCATGCCAAGCGGTAACGGTATATGTTCCAGGTGGTACACCTTTGATCTCAAACTTGCCATCTTTACCGCTGACAGCAAAGAATGGGTGTTTCAAGACACCGGCATAGCAATTCATCCAGCCATGAACATCACATTTGATCGGGATCATTACTTCTTCTTTATCAAGAACTTTCTCTTTGACAGGGGTTCCAGCAGGTTGCCCTTCATTGAACTGTTCGTTCTTTTCTCCATGTGCATGGATATTATGCATCGTTTGATCGGAATTCTTAATTTCGATCTTCTGACCGACCATCACACCAAAAATGTGTGGGTCATACTGACAACCTTGTTGGTTAATGGTAAACGTTGATGCCGGAGCGGCATAGGTTGCACCCCCCAGACCGTCTTTAATATAGACAAAAGTATTCGCAACTTCACCTGCAGAACCAACCATCCAATGATCTGCCATCACCGGTGCTGAGTGAGCAGCTTTACAAACAGGATCGGCATCCATGGCGATCGGCTTGCCTGCCGGAACAGCACCATCGATTTTAATCATACCGCTGATCGTAGCACCGTTAGCCATATCAACGGTTGCAACCGTCGTTGCGGCGCCATCTTTTGCATCGCCTGCATCATCGTCATCTTCTTTCTTTTTACCGCAGCTCACAAGAGCAACAATAAGGAATAAAGAAAGTAAATAAGAAAGTTTTCGTGTAATAGAAGTATTCATCTCTTTTTAATATAATGTAATTAAAACGCACTCGCTCTGATACTTAGATTACAAAAATACGGAGATTTTTGGTTTGCTCCGAGGAAATGCCTTCCGGAGCCATTGTTACTTTCTCACTCGTTTGGCGGGCATTTATAAAATAAATGAGTGTTTGCATATTTCGCAATGCAAAATACCACACATTCGCTCGAAAACGCCTATGCCGAGTGCCGCCGGATGGCGACCCATTATGAGAATTTTCCGGTCGGATCAGTACTGATACCCAAAGCACTGCGGCATCATTTCTTTGCGCTCTATGCGTTTATGCGAACTGCGGATGATTTTGCCGACTTGCCGTTTCGATCAGCCCAGGAGCGCTGTGCACTACTTGACGATTGGCGCAGCAAACTTCAATCGATGCTCGATGGGCGCGAACCCGAACATCCGGTGTTCATTGCGCTCGCTAATACCATAACGGAACGGCACTTACCCACTGCACCACTCTTTAAGCTACTCGAAGCATTCGATTTTGATGCAAAAGGCGATGTTCATTTCCAAACATTCGACGATCTCCGCTGGTACACTGCCCGTTCGGCGGACCCGGTCGGGGAGTTAGTTCTAGCACTTTTCGGGCATAAAGACCAACATTTGATAGCGTTATCTAATGAGATCTGCACGGGGCTTCAATTGCTGAATTTCATTCAAGATATCAAAGAAGACCTAGAAAATGAGAGATATTACTTCCCAAAAGACGACTGGGAGGTATTCCAAATTACCCCTTCCTCAAATCCGGATATTAATAAACTAAGTTTATTATCACTCTTCGAGCTAAAAAGAGTGGAAGCAATGATTGACAGAGGATCGTCACTTCCAGAGTTGGTTGGTGGGAGGCTTGGTTTCGAGCTGCGGGCGGTTATTCATTCGGCGCGGAGGCTCATTCAAAAAATCCAAAACACGGGTGGTAATTCTTTCCAAATAAGGCAAACTCTGACGAAACGAGAACGATTATTCGTGCTGTTACAGTCTATGCTGGTGCGAGCCAGTAAAAGCTGAGTAAATGAATTCATCGAGACCAACACATAGCGCCGAATCTATCTTTTTGGAAGAACCCCTTCCACCTATTACTGCATCCGAAGGCAAAAGTAATTTTTTCTACTCGTTTTCGCTCTTACCAAAAGACGAGCGTGTCGCATTACAATCAGTTTATGAATTTTGCCGCTATACTGATGATCTTGTTGATGAAGATTTGCCGTTAGATATTCCCGGCATTGATCAAAAAGTCGACGTTACCATCGAGAAAAAGAAGGTACGTCTTGATTGGTGGCGCATCGAAGTTGATAAATGTTATGCCGGTACTTCGAAGCATCCCATCCTCAAGAATCTTTACAAAGTTATTTTACGATTCAAGATTCCCAAGCAATATTTTCTGACACTCATCGATGGTGTCGAAATGGATCTTATAAAAACCCGCTATAATACTTTTGAAGAACTCAACGAGTATTGTTACGCTGTTGCGAGTATCGTCGGGCTTATCACCATCGAAATTTTTGGATATAAGTTTGAGAGCACAAAAGAATACGCGATCGATCTTGGGACGGCGTTACAACTGACCAATATCCTGCGCGACATCAAGAAAGATGCCTTGATGGGGCGCATCTACATTCCCCGTGAAGACCTTGATCGTTTCGGCGTGAGCGAACAAGACATCATTGATGGCAAATACAATTTACCGTTTATTAATCTAATGAAGTTTGAGGTCGCGCGAGCTCGTGACTACTATCAGTCAGCGCGAGCACGTTTAGGCAAAGGCGAACGCTTCACACTCTTCGCCGCACAAATAATGGACGCGATCTACTTCCGATTGCTCCGCAAGATCGAACTTGCCGAATACGACGTCTTCAGCAAACGTATTGCCGTCAGTACCCCACACAAACTCCTGATCGCCTTCCGGTTTTGGTTTTCAAGCGTTATCTTCAGAGAACGACGGGGAAGCTAATCCTATCTTTTTTTAACATCCTCTTTATCAACTGTATATTATTTATACAATTGATAAGCACCTATGCGACCACCACGACCTGATAATAGGACGAAACTACAATTTGACAGCAGCGGAGAATTCTATGATAAAGAGTTCGGCTGGGTAAAGCGATTGCCGGAGAAATGCCCGAAGTGCAAACGCGCTTTCACAATGGCACTTTTTTCCGATCAGGGTTTTCGCGGTTGCACCCATTGCTTGTGCATCCAATTGGAAGAAGGCACCCAGTTCCTCCAGGGCGGCTACAGCAAAGCGCGCAAAGCCTTAGAAACGATCTTCGATGAACGACGAGTAGAAAAACCAATCCAACCCAGATTTCAAGGGATGAATTTTAAGAGGAATTAGCCCACCTCAATTTTTCCAAAAGATAAGATACGCACTCGGATTTTTTTTAAGCTGCCCTCCCAGGATATGTGCCAATACCGTTATCGGGTTTGCGCAGTCTTGTTCTGAGGGATAGTTTTGGAATGTAAAGTCAAAATGAACATTCGAGCTATAGTTATTTGTTGGTTCGTCAAATGCAGCATATATAATTTGTTTGTCGGTTACAGAAACCAACCTCAAATTTCGCAGCATATATCCCCAAGTAGATCGGAATGAAGTCGTGCCAGAATAATTCGTATCATTGACACTCACGGTGGTCGAGGTAATAGTCTGGAAATCAGGAGCTATCACCCCTGCGATCTGCTCATCATTATCAATAAAAACTCCGCCTCCGGTGCTTTGTTGACGATAAGAAAATGCAAAATTATTTCCTGACCACGAATAGTGGTAGGGCGTCAAGTTCACAAATGGCAACTCCAAGGATAATGGATTCTTAAAACCCGGAGAATGAAACAGTGCATCGGCAGAATCAATATTGAGCATGACCGATACTTTTGACATACCCTGTAATGTTACAGAGGTCACCGAAGGCAACCGGATAATCACTGTCGAAGTATCTCTTCCATAAATATCACCATTAGCTTTTTTCACTTCTACGGCGACAGTATATATTCCTATTCGTGGGAAGGAGAAATAGAAACTTTGAAAGTTATTGTACGGAGACTCACGATAAGCAAAGACCGTATCAAATCGTACACCTGTAATATGAGTAGAAATAATTCTATCTGAAGAATTAAGTGGCATCTCTAATCCAAGAATAATCAGTCCTTTTATATTGCCATCAATATTCGCTGAAATGATAGTATCTAAAATTTTGGGGAGCAAACGTACCGATGCTAACGGCTCTGTTATAAAAACAGGGATACTGTCCTCAGCTAAAAGAGTATCTACAAAATATTGATATGCCTTTGCATGAAGTGTATAACGACCGGGATTATTATAGATATGAGTTGTGCCATATTGAGAATTAGAGTTACTACTGTTACTATCGCCATAATCCCATCCGTAGAAAATATCACTCGACGGAACACCCTCGATCCTTGCCAAGACACTCAAATTTTGGAATATTTGCCCACGAAGTGTATCAGGCTTCAATTCCAGCTTATGAGTCGCCAAAGTAGGTAATGGAGAAAGCGGATCCTTTGAACACGCTGAAAGAATAGTGCTTAAAAGCAAGAAGAACACAATGACCTGTTTTTGCATAATGATGACGATTAATCGTTCAGAAACAACCCTCGTCATTCAGGTATTGTTTCCAATGAAATTTTTACTTCTTTTTCATCTTCTCCATCCTGAGTACCACAAGAATAAAGTATCCTAAACCCATCACCGCTCCGAGACCTGCGCATAGACCCAACCAAAGCGAATTACCGGTTCGATCAGTAAGCCACCATCCAATTCCGGCACCCAGCGCGACAGTAAATGCCATCTGTATGCCAAGCGTCAGATAGGGCGCATTCTGCTGCATCGCCTCGCGATAATCTTTTTCGTCTCGATCTTTATTAGGCGAGTTCGCTCCGAAGATTGATGCCGATGCCTCTTGCTGGGCAATGCGCTCAATCTCTTCTTTGCTTAATGGTTCTTGTTTCTTGTCGGTCATACCAAATAGAACACCAATACCAACGAGTAAATTTTATTGCTAAATAGGTGTGTATCAGCAATAAAAAAACTTACGAAATTATTTATCGGCTAATCCATTTCCCTCGGTTTACCCTCAGAATCGACAGCGTTCTAAAAACCTTCACAAAAGCAGGCTAAAATAATACTATCTGAAGGCGATTCTTCATAATTGTGACAATTGATTTATGGAATGACTAAAATTAACTTCTCAAAAATTTAACTCAAAGCAAATACTGAAAATTCCAATGACTCACGGAATCAAATCAGAACTTCACAGAGTTATTCCATAATGGAAGAATTCATCCCAAGGGAGCGATATTCATTGTTACTATAGAACGAATTGACTTTTTTGCAAAACCAACCCCACGTGATTTATTTATCGATAACTTCAAGCAATAGTTTTGCTTCATCGGTTACATCTTTTGTGGTGTAAACTTCGATAAAGGAGAGATTTTTTGCGATCACACCCCGCCGCACCTTTCCCAACCCGCTCGTTAAGGAACTGATCACCCACGCCAACCGGGAAGGCTGAGGTGCCGGGAGGGCTGCGGCGGCTTTCCGGCAATGGCTGGGCCCTGCCGGGCGACCTCGCATTCAAGGCCGTGCGGGCCGTGCTAGCGCTGAGCTGGGCGAGGCCTGTTCGCAAATTTCAGGGCTTTGAGCTACGTGAAGGTTCTCTCCCCTTCGACGTTTTGCAGGCCTAAATCTGTCAGATGGCTCCGCGCTTGCTTCAGAGCCGCGAAGGCTGCCAAACGGACAACGATGGTGATGCTCGATGCGCGTGGTCCTCCCTAGTCGCGCAGTGTAGGAAAGATTGGTACGGCCAGGCATCGCGTACCAATCGACTTGCGCAAACGTCCGGTTTC
>JANYDV010000265.1 GCA_025363505.1 Bacteroidota bacterium | reverse complement strand
CTTCGAGACTTCTAATTCTTGCACTACCAAAAAAAACGATCGTATCTTTTACACCCTCTTTGGCAAGCCGGACTCTTGGCTCCATATACTCTGCCATGATGCGTAGTATTCGGGCTTCTGGACTGGTAAGAAACGATTCATCCAGAAAAGCTTTATCGGCTTTGTGTTTGATTGCTGACAAGATATACCTCCGTTTTCGGTTTAACACTTAAAGGAAAAAAATCCCCGTGTTATTACTAACACAGGGATTCTTTGGAATATCTTATAAAAAATGATTACTCTGTCGGGCGCTCTCTGAAGCGGAATGTGAGCTTATCGCCCAAGAAATCCTTCAGTGCTTCAGCGGTAGGCTTACCACGTTTTTCGATCTCAAGTGAGATACGCATCTGGTCAAAGTTTGTGGTTTCGATTTCATCGTCGTCTTCTTCCATCGGGACGAGTGTCGAAATACGAGCCATATACTCGGTTTTGATCTCGTCGTTGATCTGACGAGCGCGTTTGGCGGTAATCACGATTGACTGATACAATGTATCCCCGTCGCGTGCCATTTTTTCAAGATCAACTGGTTGAATTGCCATAATTTTGTCCTTCTAATTTAGGGAGCTTAATAACAGCCACACTCCGATTTAGGTTCTAAACTGTTTTGACTACACTATACCTTCCCAAATACCCAATAATTCTCTAAAATACTACAAATTGGCTAGAGCATGAAGTTGTGCCCAGCGAGTAAATCAGAGTATAGGCACCTTTCGCCAGCGGAGAAACATCTATCGTAAACTCAGAAATATATCCATTGTTATTATTAATGGCTATACTCGTCAGGTCGAGTATTTGCCGACCGAGAATATCGTATACTCCTGCTTGTAGTAACGCATTCGGGGCACTGTATAAGCCATGCAATAAACAATGCATAGAATTATGACATGGTTGTGGGTACGCAGAGATATACAGATATTGAAAAATATTTGAAGAAAGTTCTGTTTTTACAGAAGATTGTCCGGAAGGTTTTATTGTTTTACTATAAAAGATATTAGATCTATCACGGGCAAGTACCGTGTTTGAATCGGGGAAAACGAACATATCAAACATTGTCTTATTGAAATCACTTGGTATTCTTACATGATCTTTTGTCCAATTTTTTCCTCCGTCATAAGTAAAGAACACATCGTCTGTTGTTGAAAGAAATCCAATACTATCATTCACGAAATTAATTGCTTTTAGAACATTGAATGCAGGTGTAATTTGAAGCTTTGTCCAATTCAATCCACCATCAAAAGTTTGATAAAGAACTCCACTATCGCATCCCAAGAAACCATTCATTCTGTTCTTAAAAAATACAAATCGTGCTCTTGGCAACGCAGGTGCACTTTTCATTACATTCCACGACGATCCGGCATTTGTTGTATAATAGAGCAATGAATGGTAGTTGCCATATCGGCTCTGTCCTTGCATCGGGTTGATAATACTATCAGAAACGTACATAGAAGCAAAGCCATATTCTTGATCTAATGACTGGATCAATAAAAATGTCCAGAACAATGGTACACTTATACCTTTATATGGTGTAGTTGAATCTAAAACAGGATCAACTCTTAACCAACTACTTCCATTATCAGTTGTTCTAATAATGGATTGGTTACTTAGTATATAGCCTACATCTTTTTTAAATGAAGAAGAAGTATATGCACCTTTTGGCAATTTCACACCCAAACTAAGTTGTTGCCACGTCTGTCCACCGTCAGTTGTTTTTTTACAATCCCCGGTTTGTTGAATTAGAAAACCTGAATCGCGTGAAGTGAAGTGTAAGCCGACGAAAAAGAGTGTATTTGTATATGCACCGTTCCACGACAAACCACTGTTTATAGAGGTTGAAAAGAAAGGGTCTGAGCCGACAGAATGAATTATTCCATTACCACAGGCTTCGACAACACCTCCTGCACATTGATTCTTTGGTATCCAATCTTTGCCATTCGAAGAAAATAAAACAAGACCTGCACCGCCAACGACAAAAGTACCGTTCTTAGAATCTGATATTGATCCATTTGCACTACTATATTCTTCGGCATTGATTAACGGTACACTCATTGTCTCACCAAAATCGGAAGTTAGATATACTTGCCCAGAGGGCCCAAAAGCAAAAAAATCATGATCGCTTGTTAATCTGACTGTATAAAGAAGATTTAAAACTGCATCTTGCAGGCGATGGCTTTTCCAATTTTCTCCTCCGTCGGTTGTTGTGTAATAGTGATTCCATCCGGCAGCGACACCAATATTTCTATCAAAGAAGTCCATACAGAAAAGAGGTATCGAATCACCTGTTCCGATGTTAGGACGTTTCCAGTTTTCTCCCCCATCGGTTGTTTTAAGAAAGATACCTTTCGCCCCAGCGACAAATCCAATTTTTGAATTCGAGAAATGAAGTGCTTGTAATGCATAATCAGGTGTTTCCCCAAATGGTGATTGATAGATGATCTTCCAAGAATTTCCTCTATCAACAGATCGCCATAGCTTTCCAAGCGAGTCACAAATAAAAATTGAATCCGGCGATGGATATGCAACGTGGTTAGCAATCGAGAACTGTGGAAGTAAAGAATATTTCCAAGAATTACCGCCATCAGCAGTTAATAGAACGTTAGAATAGTGGTCAATGACAACCCCATGAAGTGAATCGGCAAATGCAACGTCTACAAGATAGAGTGTATCATCTAGCTTGGTACTCAGCCAAGAATTGCCTTTGTCAGTGGAGGAATATAAATAGCCATGCGATGTCGTAAGTACAATCTTTGATGGCGATTGTCTTGCAACAGAAGTAAACTGTATTGCGCCAACTCTTTCCCAGCCATTATTCTGAGCGAAAGAAACAGAAGCAAATAAGACAACGATCAAGAATGCTAATATAACTCGCATGGGTGTAAGGTAGACTATAAAAAATAAAACACAGTATAGCCTGCAAAGTTACAGATTACAAGTAAAGCATTTTCTGTTACGTTATTTTTTGCCAAAAATAATTTGTCTTACATCCGAGATCGCCTTCTCCAAATCCTCATTTACAACCTGGAAATCATAAATTTTAGCCATTTCCATCTCCATTTTTGCTCTTGCGAGGCGGCGTTCTATTACTTCTTCGGTTTCGGTACCGCGCTTATTGAGCCGTTCGCGAAGCACTTCGAGCGATGGGGGAGCAATAAAGATCAGCAAGCTGTCATCAGGGAAACGACTCCGAATCGAAATACCTCCTTTAACATCAATATCAAAAAGCAATCGTTTGTTTTGAGATTGTGCTCGTTCAATTTCTGAAACGGGTGTGCCGTAGTAGTTACCAA
>JANYDV010000257.1 GCA_025363505.1 Bacteroidota bacterium | reverse complement strand
AGTTGAAAAACATTTTGTAAACCAACTGATAACATTAGCACATCAGAATTTCCATCATTGTTATAATCTGTCACTCCACAGATTTTTCCTCGTGCAAATTTCTCATGCTGAAAAGTAGCATAGCTCGTATCTTCAAAATATGGATACTCTTTTATTCCTTTATGCCAAAAGTATCCTTCATCAATCACGTCACCAACTCCATCTCCATCATAATCTGCATATCCTTCTAATATCAAACAGGTTATGTGAGGCATATTGCTTGTGTCAAAGATCAAACTTCGTCCTCCATAGCGTAAGAATGAGCAATTATTTTTTCCATCACAATAACGTAAGAGTTCAAAATCTTCCCATTTATCTGGGTTTTTATGCCCGACATTCAGAACATTTGTTACTTTATTACTCAAAATTAGATCTTCCCTTGCAATCGTATCCATCTTGCCGCTAAGGTCAATTACACTCGGATCTGCAGCTTGCGCAAGGGCAACTGACGAGAAAACACAAAGAATGCTTATGATAGCGAAAATCCGCATATTCATAAAAGACACGCGAACAACGATATGGTTACAAAATTTTTGCATAATTTTTAGGCCAAATAAATTATAAGTCATGGTCAGGTACATCAAGCAGACTTCAAATGGTTTTATTGAAAATAGATCAGAAGAAGGGATAGAGCAGGTGTAAACTTTTGTTTAAAGAAGTGTCTAAAATAGCAATGGGTGGACTATTCCAAAATGAGCCCAAAACCTACTTGAAATTCTGGTGGACTATTGGGTATTTGGATGGGTTCACACAGAAGGATTCAATAGTTGAATAGATGCGTGATTTTCCTGAGAGTTTAAGGACTTGGGGTTCCTGCATGATATAGAATCCCCTTAATTAACTATTTACTAATAAATTACAGCTATTCGTGGCGAGTCACGCAGGTCACTAATAGTTGTGATGAAAGTCGTTCTTAGACAACCGCACATCATTAGAAAGTGTGCTCCCTGGGGGACTCGAACCCCCGACCCAATGATTAAGAGTCATTTGCTCTACCAACTGAGCTAAGGAAGCGCCTCAAAACTTCTTTTCTGGCTTCCTTAGTTCCGCAAAACGCAGTTGTTGTTTAAAGAGGAAAAATGCATCTCATGGTTGTGCCACTTCCGCTCTTGCTTTCGCAGATCAATTTAATCCCATACTGGTGGGCAAGTGTGTTGGCAATGGTTAGTCCCAAGCCTGTTCCACCCGCATGACGGCTTCGAGATTTATCAGCTCGCCAAAATCTATCAAAGATAAATGGCAAGTCCTCAGGCGAAATACCGATTCCCGTATCGGAGATAATAATTTCTACTGTTCTGTCAGTCGTTTGTTCTGAATCAATCATGATTTCGCCTAAATGTGGTGTGTATTGGGTGGCATTTAGGAGAATATTGTAAATGATACGCTCGATGTTGAGTCTTGGTAGGATGAGATGGGTGTTTGTGTTGCACTTGTTGGTAAGAGTTATTTGCTTCGATTCAATAACCGGTTTTAGACGATTGCAAGAATCAACCACAAGTTGATCGAGTGACCAAGAAACAAATTCTTGAGACTCCGAATAAGTTGGTTGTTCTGATCGAGCAAGAAAAAGGAGGTCTTCGACGATATGAATCAGTCGTTGGACTTCTTCAAGATTGCTTTCGAGCGAGACGCGATCATTATCATGAAGCAATTTTGTTCTGAGATCAACTTCCAATTCGCCTTTCAAAATTGTTAGAGGTGTTCGGAGCTCATGTGCGGCATCGGCAGTAAAATCTTTGAGTGCGGCAATGTTGCGATCTCGTTCTTGCAAAATTTCATTAATGACAATCGCCAGCTTATTGATTTCGATTGTACGAGTGTGCGTCGGAAGTAATGACGGAGCTTCGCCTTGTTGCTCTTTAATGCGTTGTGCCGAAGCGATGAGAAGTAGCAATGGTTTTAGTGCACGGTCAGCTGTAAAAAGACCCACGAGAAACGAAACGAATGCTCCGGTAGCCAGCAAGATCAAATAACGACTGACCATTGCCTCAGTTACTTCCTGAAATGTTAATGTGCTGATCGAAGCAAAAATAGTGAACACACCTTTGCTTCGCGAGAAGATACGATAGGTCTCATTCCCAACATGAATATCCAGTGGGAGTTGCGCGGGGTTGAAGGCATGAGAGTCAAGCAACTGGCGGGAGTGCTGAGGTCCAAATGTTTGATAGTGTAACGATGGTTTATCACTTCTGATAAGTCCTAGCCCCATCGGTGCTTCGCCTGTTGTTGAGTATTCTTTGGCAAGACTTTGGAAATCGCCGTTGTCTGATCGAACCGTAAGACGAGATAACACCGACTCTAATTGTGAATATACCTCTTCATCATTACGAGTTGTCAAGGCATCCTTAACTGAAAAAAAACTAATAATAAAATATACACTTAAGAGGAAAGAAAATGTCACTGCAATATAGAGTGCAGTACGAACACGAAATCCAATGACTTTCGCTGCGGACATCTATTACATCAGACTACGATCGTGTGAACGCAGAATATACCCTACGCCTCTAACCGTTTGTATCAGTGGCACAGCGTCAACAGTATCAATTTTTTTTCGGAGATACATCATATAGACATCAACAATATTCGTTTCACGATCAAAATGCTCATTCCATACATTTGCAGCGATCATTGTTCGTGAGCATGGTTTCTCGGCATGACGAATCAAATATTCAAGCAATCGAAACTCAGTGTTGGTGAGTTCGATCTCACGGTCGTTGCGTGTGACGGTGCGTTGAGCAAGATTTAATTCCACATCAGCATAGTGGAGTTCTGTTTGTGTCGGGGCGACACCTTCACGTCGTCGGAGTAGAGCATTCACTCGTGCAACCAATTCTTCGAAAGCAAATGGTTTTGCAAGATAGTCATCAGAACCAATCTTAAAGCCTTGTAACTTATCTTCGAGCGTATCGCGAGCAGAGAGAATAAGAATGCCGGCGTTATTGTTTTGCTGACGCAATTGCTCAATAACCTTGTAGCCATCAATGCCCGGAAGCATCAGATCGACGGTGATAACATCATACTCGTGTTCCGATGCAAGTTGCAATGCGATGTTGCCATTTTGAGCAACATCACTCTTGAAGCCTTCTGCTGAAAGACCACGTTGGATGAAACTCGCAACTTTCGGTTCGTCCTCAACGATCAAAATACTATGCATAATTTATTTTAACGGAATTCTCCACAAGAAGCTTCCAAGAAACGGCTGTTGCGAAAGTGATGTAGAGGTATTGTTATTAATATTGGTATGACCTTCGCCGCGTAAGATCAAATTTTTCGCTTCTTTGAATGAAAAAAGTGTGGAAAGTGGGACGTCAACGGAGTAATCCAAATTCCCGCCGAGCGTACCACCAAAAGTACTGCCACTTTGGATGATAATATCTTTATATCCTACCGCAAGTTTTAATTTTGTACTTGCGTTCTCTCCAAACTCAAGACCCACTGAGCGGATGGTACTTTTCAATGTACTCGAAGCAAGTACATTGCCGATAATTGTATTGAGGAATTGAGAGCTATAGCCGTTACCGACATTCTTTAGTGCGCTTCCTGCTTGAGGGTCATTCGGGAATGATCCTGTTGCAAGAAAAAACAATGCGTCATTCTTAATATCTTCTTGTGGGCGAATATCCTGAACAAACTCTCCCTGTGAATTCTTTTTATATATTTCAAAGGTGATGCGCGGATCATTCTTTGTGCCACGAATACTAAGTCGTATTTTTACATCAGTGCCCAAATGTGTGCCGACATAATCGGCAGTAATATCAAGCGTCGGGTTGTCAAGGGCTCCCTGAAATTCGATCGTTCCGGTCGGCGTAAACTCCTTAATGAGGCTATAACTTGACTGATCGGTAAGACGCAGCGAGCCGTATGTTGGATAACTTCCGCCTTGTTTGTCTCGAGAGAAGTTGATCGCACCATTAGACCGCAATTCAGCCCGTAGTTTTTCAAACGATAAGCCGTAGCCTCTGTTGAAATTAATATTCAACCAAAAATCACCTGGGATAGTAATGCCAAGGTCGTAAAGCATTTTATCCATAAACGAAAGCTCAGTAGTTGGGCGTGTAAACCGAGGTGAGGGTAATGGACCAATCTTTACAGAATCACGGAGGGTTGGTGTCGTCGGAAGTAGCACTATTGTTGCAGCAATAAATGCTTCTTCCTCAGCATCTTTAATGACAATCTTTATAGTGGTATCAAGATGAATGCTCAAGGAATCACGTTCTTCAATTGTTGGTGTTGAGATGACATAAATAATCCCATCATTTTCGATCGCGGCTGCTTCGGCATTGGTTTGTGGCAATGTGAGTGATGCTTGGGGGATGGTAATGTCACCATCGAGATGTGGTTCTTCGAAGGTACCATGAAAAACCAATGGTCGTGGTCCTGTCTGAATGACCAACGGACCATATACTTCTTTCATTGTTTCGCGAGAAGCATCGCTGAGCACCAGCAAACGGTTTGCATCAATCGTTAATGAAAAATGATCGACGGTAAATCCGTTGAAATAAAATCCGCCTGTTACATGAGCTGAACTTCCTGGGTCATCGCCAGGCTGATTCGTTATAAGTACATGCTCGAACGTAAGCGCGGAATTTTTAAATTGTATCGGTCCCTCAAAATTATACCGAATATTTGTGGTTGGTAGCATAAACGAGCCTTTGTTGATCGCGGCATCCCCACTGAGACTCAGCGAATCGGCTCCTCCGCCTTTGACGACAATTTTTACATCACCAAGCCCATGAAGTTCGGTGATAACAGGCATTACATTACTAAAAAGATCAAGAGGGAAGTCATGAGTTTCGAGTCTGATGCTCATTGGTTCTTTTGCGATGCGAATACTGTCAGCTTTGCGGTTTGGATAGTCTGCGAGGTTTAAGAGGAATGGTATACTATCGATGTCAATTTGTAGTTTATTTGTACGAACCGGCACAATTTTTTCACGCCCGTTTCGTTGACTTTCGATTGCGTACGCATCACTATCAACATGAAGCATCGCCGTGCCGCGGAACGCTCCGTTGTGATAAGCAATCGATACACGCCCGGTATCAATAGTTACTGAATTATATGAAATACCATGGAGCGAAAACTCGCTTTTAATTTCAGGATGTGAAAGCGTCCCGCTGAGATCAACATCAAGTTTCGGTAAGTTACCATTCATATTACGAATGCCCGATACGTCAGCGAACGCTGAAAGTATCTTCGGCAGTTCGGACACTCGTATTTGGGTCGAATGTAAATACGCATATCGGATAGAATCTCCGTGGAGTTCTAGCCCAAGCTTGAAACGTTGAGCGTGAAGATTGCCCGGGTCGATACTGGCATCAGGCTTCATAATGGTCAGGGTATCAAGGCGAAGCAAGCCATTGTTCGAGATAGTAATGCTTGATGGACCCTCGTTAAACCATTCATAGCCTTTTGCAAATGCTATGCGGAATGAATCGATGGCAAATGTTTTTGTCGCGCCTATTACCGAACCTTCGCCCTTGAAGCGGATTGGAGTTTTATTTTCGATACTGGCACTAAAATCGTATCGAGCTTTATCACTCGAAAACTCCGTAAGTATCTTGGGCTTTGCCATTGAAAGACCGGAGATTCGTACCACTGAGTCGGTAATGATATTCATGTGTCCCCGAACAGCCTTGAGGACATCGCCACCTTGAGTCGTTAAATGCGTGAGGGCGATATCAAGATTCAAATCTTTTGCAACGATCGTCGGGATAGAGGTTGAAGAATCGGTAGAGCCGACATATAAATGTTTTAAGGATCCGATCATTGAGATGTCGATCATTTTTGCTGGGCAACCTTCGATTGTTCCGCTCAGTGTACCTTTAACGAGCAAGCCCATGCCAGGGATGAAATGATCTATTGGACGAAGATCTTTGAGCTTGATTGAATATTTGCACGACAGTGAATCGGGGCAGTCGAACGCCGAACGAATGTAGCTCGAAGTATCAAATAGCGATATAATAGAATCCGGTTTGTTTCGATCGAGTGCATGAATCAAACCAACGAAACGATCTCCGATGGCTGTGCCGAGGACTTCAACATTATAAATACCTTTGAGTGAAAGATCGGCTATGTCACTGGTCACAATGTCGGCACGTCCGTTTGCAGAGTCAGCTCGTTGTAACGTCATACCAAATGAGATCGGAGCAATCGCTTCCCCTTTATAAGTCAGACCTGATATTACTGAGTGTACACTTCCTTCAATCGAAGACAATGAGCTCAGTGTACCGGTAACTGTTGCGTTCGCATTCACCGAACTTCCTTTTGGGAATTGCGGAATAAATTTTCCTATCGGTGCATCAGTAGCGGTGACATTGGCTTCATAAGGATGAGTGCTGGTAATTACATCAATCGAAGCATACTCGAGATCTATTTTTGAACCATCGGAAAATACTACTGCGCTTTGATCAGCAGCGACAACGCCGTCAATTATTGTCCCTTTCAAATGCATTTTCGAAATGTCAAGGGCATAAATATGCGAATTTTTTACTCCATTGATCTCGTATTCGGTATTCATCTTTTTTAGATCAAAACTCTTTCCTTGTGCAATGATCTGGAGGTTGAGATTGCTTCTGAGCAAAGAATCGGAAAGAATCGGGGCGAGATTGATTGATTCGGTAGTAAGATTTGCCGAATAAATAGGTTCTTGCTTCGTGAAGTCAATAGCACCATTGCCACTGATATTTCCGTTTGATGTCTGAATAGTAAAAGCGGCAGTAAAATTATCCGGCGGACCTTTAAATTTGAGTTCGGGGATATTGACAGTGCCGAAATTACGGAAATCTTGTAATTTCAAACCCGGAAGATACTGATGAAGAGTATGATCCGAAATATTTCTTGCCTGCAGAGTCACATCCAGATAAAGCTTCGATGGTTGATGCAAATTCCTCAGCTCCCCATTAAAGCTGATAGAGCTGTTTTGCGCGAAACCAAGTTTGCCTCGCTTGATATCCAGTTTGCCAAATTCGCCGTCAGCTTCAATTTCGAGTAGAGGCAGACCCCCTAGAAAATCAAGATCAGGAAAAAATTGTGCAAGTTCTTGTTGGCTGACATTCGAGGCAATCAATTTGAGATGGGTCGGAGTTGTTCTCAACGAGTCGAATGGTTTGCCATCAAGCACGACAAGCGGATTCATCCCAACGTCCAATTTAATATTCGTTAGATCGGTAATCAATGCAAGATTTTTTACTTGAACATCAAGATGATCACGACTTGCCTGGAGAGAAAGTTGGTGTACTCGAAGCGGAGCATTCACTTCATCAAAACTCATTTGCTCGAGATTGACAAACTGTCTTTCTGCGTCTTGGTATTTTCCGCTGAGTTTTAATGAGAGATTTTCAAGATGTAGATTGCCAAATCGGATGTAGTGTTTTTTTGTGCCGATCTGACGAGGCAATACTCGTTCTTTCGTCGTATCGTTTGCGTCGTAAGCAGTGAATGATCCGCCGCTAAGCGAAAGAGCTTCAAGATCAATCAACATCGAAAATGGTTTTGACGGAGCAGACGGGGCTGTTGGTTTGGTAAGTTTTTCAAAATTCCAGAGTGAATCACCAAGTGCCTTTACGAAGTGGATCGCTGGCTTGTCAAGATCAATTGTATGTATAACAACCTGATTGCGAAAAACAAATTGCCACAGAGAATAACGGACAGAAACATTTTTTAGAAAAACAATCGTTGTCGTATCATTCTTGAGACGAAGTCTGACATCAGCGAGCGAAATACCGGAAAAAATATTTCCGCCAATTGATCCTATCGAAACGTTTGCATTGGTTTGCTCGGCAATAAGCGTTGTGAGTTTCGAAATGATTATTCCGCGCACATAATCAGTTTGGAGCGAACCGTAGAGTATCAATAGCAATAGGAGGATTACCGCGATTGTGCGTCGCACGTAACGCCAAAAACGACCTTTCTTGGGCGTTGGTATTATTGCCGGAGTCGGCTGAGGTGCTATGGTCTGTTCGTTCTCTGCCACTATAATTGCACAATTGTGCAGTAATATCTAACATCAAAGAGCTATGGTATGTTTATGAAAGATGCTTCCAAAACGATGATTTTTCACTCATTTGGGGCAACCCTTATATCCTTTTCGTACGTTTTGAGTACCTATATGACTGATTTTACAAATTGGACCAGAAGTGACGAACGTTCGGCACGTTTGCGAAAGACCCTTGAGCAGCGACAACCCGGCTTGGTGCTCGTGCTCGAAAATGTCCATGACCCTTATAATATCGGTGCAATTCTTCGTTCGTGTGATGCGATTGGTGTGATGCGCGTGATGATGGTTTATACTATTGAAGAGCCACCAAAAATTAATAAAACTACCGCATCAGGTGCATTAAAGTGGCTTGAATTTATTCGTTACCGATCAATTGTAAAATGTTTTGAAGATCTTCATTCCGAAGGAATGCAAATTCTTGCAACGAAGATCGAACCTAAAGCTGCTAACGTTTTTAGTTATGATCTTACTAAACCAACGGCGTTAGTACTGGGGAATGAACATCGTGGTATTTCAGAAGATGCAGCTCGCGGTGCCGATGGTCTCATTTATATTCCGATGATGGGGATGGTCGAAAGTGTAAATGTGTCAGTGGCGTCGGCGATTTGTCTCTTTGAAGCAATGCGACAACGACAACAAAAAGGAATGTACGACAGCCCGCAACTTAGCCCAGAGAGCATACGTTCAACGTTAGACGAGTGGACAAGAAAATAATATGAATATCTGCTCGCTTTATTTAATGTATTAATTTTTCGGTCAAACATTGGATTCCTTTTCGGTTCATCTTACTGCAGGTAGTTTATGGATGTGCATCCCGGCAGTCATTATTGCCGGCGCGATTTCCATTTGGACCTATCGCCATACTGTACCTCGCACGACTCCTCTGCGCCGCCGTGTACTCATCGTACTACGTACTGCAGCAATGGCACTTATTGTTTTTATATTATTTCAGCCGATCTTAACACTGACCAAAACCCAAGAACGCTCGCCGAAAATTGCAATACTCCTCGATAACTCTCGTTCGATGCTATTACCCGCTTCATATGCCGATACGTCGATCAATAGAATATCATTATTGAAAAAAAATATTTCTTCGGTATTTCCGACTGACGTATTAAATGCAAGGGATGAACTTTCTGTACAATTTTTTTCTGAAGGTGCTGTCATTGTTGATACTCCGCTGACAAAAGCAGTTGCATCGTTAAAAGCCGATGGCTCTGTTACTGATATTTCCTCGGCTTTTGCCGTAGTTCAAGATCAACAAAAACTTCAGAATATCAGCGCCGCAATTCTCTTTAGTGATGGTGCTTATACAGCAGGTTCTAATCCTTTATATGCCGCCGAGCGTCTCGGCATTCCGATTTATACAGTAGGCATTGGTGATTCGACCGAGCATCGCGACGTGGGTATTACAAGTTTATTCACCAATGATCTTGCAACAGTCGGAGCCGCACAACCGCTCGACATTACAATCCATAGCTCCGGTGCTAATGATGGCGAACACGTCACGGTAAGCCTCTATGCAGAGAATGAAAAAATTGGTCAGGAACAGATTGCCCTCAAAGCAGGCTCGAATGATGAACAGGTCACATTTACTATTACACCAAAACAAGAAGGTGCTCTGAAGTTAACCGCAAGAGTCAGTTCGCTTGCATCCGGCGAAGCGACAATCACCAATAATGTTAGCATTCGCTATGTGACAGTTCTAAAAAATATATTTAAGATCGTCCTGTTTGCAGGTGCACCAAGTTCTGATGTGTCGTTCATACGTGACTATTTCAGTTCGAGGAAGGAGATCAGTCTCTCGACGTTTATTCAAAAACAAGGCGCAGAATTCTATGAAGGTGCTCCGACCAATGCTGCGCTTAAAGATGCTGACTTAGTAATTTTGGTCGGCTTCCCGATAGCATCAAGTTCAAATGAAAGTATTGCTCTCGTCAAAACGATGGTAGCGACCGAAGGTCATGCTCTTCTTTTTATCCCGTCTCGCACCATTGATCTTGTGAAACTCAAAGCATTAGAAGATGTCTTGCCGTTTAATATTAATAATACGAGTGTATCAAATAATGAATTAAATGTTTCTGCATCAGTGAGTGTACAAACGCTCAACAATCCTATATTGCGTGCAGATAAAGAACTAACCGCTGCGCCAAAATGGGAAGGTCTAGCACCGCTCACAAAAACCGAAACGCATTTTGCACCGAAACCGGAAAGTGATGTTCTTGCCGAAGCTACTCTTCAAGGAGTAAAAATCGGTGAGCCGCTTATACTTTCTCGTTCGGTTGGCAGGTCGCGTCAGATTGCATTCACAGGTTATGGTTTATGGCGTTGGAAATTGACATCATTCGGCAGGGAGCGTGCCTTCGCATCACTTTCACATTCCGCAGATTCATCGGCATTGACACAAAGCGCGCTTGATCTGTTGCTCGGTAACGCAACAAGATGGCTGGTGATGCACGATGACCGGAAACGTGTGCGCATCGAGCCTACACAAAAACTTTATGATGCAGGAGAAAGTATTGAGTTCTCTTCGCAAGTATATGATGAAAGTTATCAACCGCTTGATAATGCAATCGTTTCGGTTACGATCACCGGTGCGGGATTGCCATCGCCGATGAATATCACACTCGAACCCCGGTCGAGCGGAAGATATGCACTTCGGCTTCCGCAAGGTCTTGCCAAAGGGGATTATATTTATAAAGGCACAGCTGTTGCAAATGGCAAAACGATTGGAGGGGATGGCGGTAGATTTAATGTCGGCGAGTATTCGATAGAATTTGCAGAGCCCAGAATGCGTAGTGAATTGCTTCGTGAAATAGCCCGTCGTAGCGGAGGTAAATTTTTTACTCCCGAAAATGATGCCGAACTGTTGAAAGAGATCAGATCGCTTACAAGTTTTCAATCAAAAAAACTTGAAGAAAAAACTGAATATGAGGCAAGAGTATCATGGTATTTGCTTGCACTGGCTATTGCTCTTTTTAGTACTGAATGGTTTTTACGTAAGCGATCGGGAATGTTATGATCACTCGTCAACAATTAGTATTGGTATTACTTTGTTGCTCGCTCTGGTGGGCTGAGTCGTGGGCACAACCAAAAGACTCAGTTGGTGCACCACGTGATGAGTACCGCCATTTTATTATGCCATCGGCAAAAGCTATTACGGGGGGATACGCAGGGTTTTGGGAATTGGCGTTTATTCAAGGGGGCTTTGGAATAGGGAATATTATCAGCATTTCCGGTGGCGCAACAATATTACCAACGGTTGCCTTCAAATCACAATTTGCATTTTTACAAGTCAAAGCAACACTTGCCGAGGAAGATGGAGTGTCGTTTGCTGTTGGAGCAAACCTATTGAGAATGACAAGCGAACATTTTTATGTCCATCCATTTATGGTGGCAACCTTAGAAATGCAAAACGAGACTCGCTATACCGGACTTATTTTTTATAAAGCAGTTGGTGATGACTTCCCCATTGTCCATGTACAACCGTATGGTGAATTTGCTTTTAATTATGGCGGATCTCTGGGAGCGGGCATTGGTTTTGACACGCCGATCAAAGGCATCCCGAATTCTCGTTTTGTTGCAGAAGTCTGGAATCATGATCTGACAACACCAAGCAAAGTTGCGATTTTATTTGCCGTGCGGGTTGAGAGCCAACACTTCAGCTCAGACTTCGGCTTTATGTATTTTACGCTGCCATTACTTACGCCGGTTGCTAATTTTGTTTGGCGACTCTGAGTCAAAACAACGAACTCTCTAAGCAGTGAATCCGTTTTGTTAATTGTGTGGCGCTTTGACCGATAGCTTGCAGCCACGTTAAAGAAATGCTAAAGCGTCGATGAAGGATCATTTGGAATCCCTGACGCATATTCGGCGCAGGGATTTTTTTATGTAATTATGTCGGACAATCAAGAACAACGTCTCATCTACGATCCACTTACGGAGTTTATGTCGCATTACGCCGACGCAAAATCTATTAAGAAGGAAGCTTCCGGCTATGCAAATCTCTCGATCGAAGAACGTCTGAAGCAGCGGATTATTGATGGTGATAAGATTGGGCTTGATAGCGATCTTGCCGAAGCATTACGCATCTATTCTGCGCTCGATATTATCAATATCCATTTGCTTGGTGGTATGAAAGTAGTCGGCGTGCTCTTCGGCTCCGGTGAAATGCAACTACCATTTGTTTTGCAATCAGCCGAGACAATGAAAGCCGCAGTGCGTTATCTCGAGCCGTTTATGGAAAAGAGCGAGGGAGATAATTCGAAAGGCAGGATGGTACTTGCCACTGTTAAAGGTGATGTTCATGACATCGGTAAAAATCTCGTTGATATTATTCTGACAAATAACGGCTATACCGTTTATAATCTCGGTATCAAAGTTCCGCTCGAACAGATGCTCGAAGAATATAGAATTCGTGAAGCTGATGCGATTGGTATGTCAGGTTTGCTCGTGAAATCGACAGCGATCATGAAAGAAAATCTCGAAGTCATGAAGGGCAGAGGTATCGCAGTTCCCGTGGTGCTTGGTGGCGCCGCTCTGACGAGAAAATTTGTAGAGCAAGATCTGAAAGCTGTTTATGATGGACAGCTCTCGTTTGCACAAGATGCATTCGACGGACTTCGGTTTATGGAGTATCTTAAAAATCCGAATGCTGCCGCCGAGCAAGCGGAATTAATAAGATCAATGGAAAGTGTTGTGATCAATACCGAAGACGAGCTAGAGATAGAACTTGACAACGCCACTGGCGAAGAATCGAAGATGGTGCTCGCAAAGCTCGACCTGCCATGGCTTTCAGGCACACAGAATATTAAGCCAAACCAAGCAACGCAACAAGTCAATGCGGTCACGAGGTTGACCTCAGTGCCGACACCACCATTTTGGGGTGTTGAAATACGAGATTTATGGATACTCGATAAAGTGTGGGAATATATAAATGAAGTTGCACTCTTTCGAGGTCAATGGCAACTCAAACGCGGAAAGAAAAGCATTGAAGAGCATAAAAAACAGATTGAAGAGATCGCCAGACCTAAACTGAATGAATTAAAACTTCTTTGCAAACAACAACACATTCTCAAGCCCAAAGCTGTCTATGGATATTTTCCATGCTATAGTGAAGGTAATGATGTGGTGATTTTAAAGCCTTCAAAAATTTCAACTGATGATGTACTTTCGAAATGGGATACCAAACAGTCGACTAATCTATCTGTGCTGGTTGAATACAAACGATTTTCTTTCCCGCGACAGAGCACCGGACAACGACTTTGCATTGCCGATTTCTTTTTAACCAAGTCAGAATCTGAGCAACTTGGCAAGCCCGACGTGATTGCATTAACGGCGG
>JANYDV010000231.1 GCA_025363505.1 Bacteroidota bacterium | reverse complement strand
ATGACGGCAATAATCGTTTTGCACGCGGCGAGGGAAAAGTAATTTTTACCGACCGTGCCGATAAAATTACCAGTGAGTGGGCAAGCTACGATATGAATGCAGCCGTTGCCGAATTTCATACTAATGTCAAAGCCACAAAAGAATCTACCATTCTAACTTGTGATAATCTCACCTATATTCGTGGTACACAAACAATGATTGCGAAGGGCAACGTTCTTGTTCAAAGTGATTCAGGTTCTCTTGTCTGTGATACCCTTATTGATGCTCGGTCAATTGGTGAGCGGACTGCCCTCGGGAATGTTGCGCTTAGTAATGACTCGTTGTTATTATACTGTTATTCATTTTATGAATCGAAGCCAACCCATACCATGATCGCGGCAAAGAATGTTGAAGCATACTCATTGGCAAATAAGACAATTCAGTTTGGTGATTCACTGATACGAAACACCTTAACAGGTCATTCATTCGTGCCATTGAATCCGCTTCTGCTGATCATTGATACAAGCTCGCGTTATGATTCGCTCTCCGGAAAAATAAAGACTGTCGCCGATACACTGCTCATTCGTTCAAAAACGATGGAGGCATTTCCAGAAGATAGCGGAGCTTTTATTGCAACGGATTCAGTCTATATGCTCAGAACAAATTTCAGCGCGAGCTGTGGCAAGCTGATCTACCACAAATCAACAGGCGTGATGAATATGTTCGCCGCCAAACGACAGCATGTATGGTATGACAGCACTGAAATAAATGGCGATAGTATCGTGATGTTTCAACACAATGGTAAACCGAATTCTATCATCGCAATAGGTCACGCCTTTGCAACCACACCATTTACCGATCCCACAGTGGTAGGAAGGGTTAGCCAGCTTTCCGCCAAAACAATGACATTATCAATCATCAGGGACACCGTTCGCTCTCTGTTGGCAGTGGATAATGCGCTTTCAATTTATTTTGTGAGTTCGGATAACAAACCGAACGGACTTAACCGAGCAAGCGGCGATACGATTCGAATAGATTTTGAACACAATACTGCCCGAAGGATCTCCGTGCTTTCCGGAACAGAAGGAGAGTTCTGGCCCGAAAAATATATTGGAACGCGCGGTGCAGCATTTCGACTCGGAAACTATGAGCGTTACTATTCCCAGCATCCAAAACGCGAGTCATTTCAACTATATTGGGTTCCTAAAGTTATTACTACATTTGCACAATGAACCAGAGTTTACGCTGTGAGCATCTACAGAAAATATACGGCAAACGAGTGGTCGTAAAAGATTCGACCGTCTCGGTTTCGCCCGGAGAGATTGTCGGCTTGCTCGGACCTAACGGTGCCGGGAAAACCACTACCTTTTATATGATCGTCGGGCTGATCAAACCGAACAAAGGCAGTGTGTTTCTCAACGACGAGGATATCACTCCGTTGCCGATGTACACCCGTGCAAGAATAGGTATTGGCTATCTCGCTCAAGAGCCGTCGATCTTTCGGAAGATGACTGTCGAAGAAAATTTGCTTGCTGTGTTGGAAATGATGCCATTCTCAAAACAAGAACGAAAAGATCGAGCCGAACAATTAATGGAAGAGTTGACGATTACTCATATTCGAAAAAGCAAAGGATATATGCTCTCCGGGGGTGAACGTCGGCGTTGCGAGATTGCTCGGGCGCTTGCAACCAACCCTACCTACATTTTGCTTGACGAACCCTTTGCTGGTATTGACCCGATTACTGTGGAAGAAATCATGCAGATTATCTATAAACTAAAACAACGAGGTATCGGCATTCTTATTACTGATCACAATGTCCACGAAACACTCTCTATCACCGAACGGGCGTATATATTAATCGACGGCACAATGTTCAAATCAGGAACAGCAGAAGAACTCGCAAATGACGAGCAGATTAGAAAACAATATTTGGGAGAAAGCTTTACATTGGAACGATATCAACCATCGCAACCATAATTATTTAGTTTTTCCGATCACCTTTTCAAGTTCATCGCTCAGTGATTCAAGTTCACCGGCAACTCGTGAAATTTCTCTCAGCTCATTACTTTGGCTATGCACCAATTGCTCGGCAGTATTAAGTGCTGTAAGGATAGCAAGTGTCGTCGGGGGTTTGCCGGGAAGTTTTTGCTGAAGGTCTTTTAATTCACTATCAAGCCCGCCGGCAATGTCGCGCAAGAGTTCTTCGTCGTTTGTGCGAAGTGAATACTCTGAGCCTAAGATTGTAACTTTCACCGATTCTGCCATAATATTATCAGTGGCTATGCCCGTTAGGTTGTGAAAGATGATCCACTTTTTCTATTAAACCGTCCACCGTTTTTAGTAACTGTAGTCGTT
The DNA here is from genome assembly GCA_025363505.1 of Bacteroidota bacterium. Lineage (GTDB taxonomy): Bacteria > Bacteroidota > Ignavibacteria > Palsa-1295 > Palsa-1295 > JAFDZW01. The sequence goes on along the minus strand of JANYDV010000231.1, from coordinate 1,467 downwards.
CGTCTCTGGTAAATTTTAATGCAACGGTCTCGTCGATTGACACACGCTCTTGTATTGCCTTTAACGCAGAGTCGCGCTCCTCGCGAAGCAATTCCAATTGTCGCATCATCTGTTGATGCTCGTCTTGGATCGAAACTATATCTTGCTTCAGTGTTGAGAGTTGAAGTGATGCATCAATTAACTCACTGTTTCGCAATTCAACTTCTTTCTTGTATGAAGCTATTTGAGTATCTTGGTCAGCAATAATGGCGTCACGATCATTGATAAGTGTGACGGCTTCCTTTAATTTTTCGGCGAGAGTTTGTATCTCGTTTTTTGTGCTTTCCGATAATGAGTCCCGCTGAGAAGTAATAGCGCGTTCACTCTCGAGGAGTTGCGCATTTTCTTTCAGGCGCTTGACGGCATCCTGACGAGAACGTTCGAGCAGTTGAAACTGCTCGGGAATACCACCCACAAGCGTGGTCAGGCGTGTAAGTGCCCGCGCAAGCCGCTCGCGCGCTTGTATGATATCCGCTTCTTGATAAATTGGGTCTGACATACACTTAGGCGCGTATTATTGCGCCGACTTGTTTTGACAATTGTTGTACTGCCGAAGAGATAATTGTGTCGATCTCCGCGTCTTCCAATGTCCGCTCGTTCGAACGAAGTGTGAGTCTTGCGGCAAAACTCCGCTTGCCTTCGGCTCTCATTTCTTTTGATTCGAACACATCAAACATACGCAAATGTTCAAGCAATTCCTTCGGAACGGCAATACGAATCGTTTCGAGCATCTGGGCAGCGGTGACGCTGCGATCGACAATCACTGCAATATCTCTATCTAACGAAGGATACTTCGGCAATGCTTGTATCGTACGCTCTTGCAATCGTACTGCTCGCGCAAGCCGATGGAGCTTGTCATACGAAATGGTCGCAACGTATGGGGCACTCCGAAGATCGAACAATTTGACTACCGACGAAGAAAGTTTACCGGCAAATCCTACAAGCTCTTTCCCGACCACTACACCCACTGCTTCGGTCGATTCGAGGTATTGATTTGATAAACTCCAATCACCAAAGTCTTTTATCTCTATAAATGGGACTATCTCAAATGCTACGACTCCACTACGTTTGATCAATTGTTCTACTATACCGCGAAGAACAAATAGATCAGCGTGTTGCTCTTTGATATTGTAGATTGTTTTTTCTTCGAGTGCATCTTTCAGAAGAATCGATATTTCTTGATCTTGCGCTACTGATCCGATCGTTTCGTTTTTACTGCTGTAATGGAAGACCGAACCCAATTCAAACAATCGTTGTCCCGATGCACTATGTCGCTCATTACGTCGAGCCACATCCAGAAGGTTAGCAATCATGCTTGTTCGCATCCGCTCAAGCCCAACGTTTAATGGATTCATCACTTCGACCGGTTTCGGATGAAATTGTTCTGCAACTGCCACACTAAGCATCGGCGTGGAAATACATTCAGAA
>JANYDV010000216.1 GCA_025363505.1 Bacteroidota bacterium | reverse complement strand
ATGACACTTTTCTCCGAAAGCCGTCAAGCAAAAATAATGTTGTCGCTATCAATAAAACATTCAAAGCATCCGGGTCGATTTTTTCTGATAAGAGCCACAGAGGAAGATAGATTGAAAATGCGAGGAACCCAAGAAATAAGACTGCCGGTCGAACGTATCGTTTGAAAAAAAGATAGAGAATAAGATTTGCACAATGAAAGAATAGCAAGCCGGTAATCTGGACTATGACTATCCCACCACCAAGAGCAAAAATCCCAAGTAAATAATATACATACAAGGGCGGGATATAACAAGTTGGAGTAAGAACATTATCCCAAGGATAGGGATAGACAAAACCAAATCCTTTTTGGATATAGTATGAAATCCAATATGGCTCCCCCACAACGACTGTCGAACGCAGGGTGATGATTTGAATAATAAAAATACAAAGCGAGACTGCGATTAGCGTGCGCCGTTCATTTCGGGTATTCAGGAAGCGTGATAGGATCTCGTGAAACAAGGCTATTGTAAAATTGGTAAGAATGTGTTGGTTTCACGAACACCGGTGATTTTGATCAGATCAGAAACAACACCTTCATCTGAAATTTCCTGAAGTTTAATAGTTGCGGTTTGTACATTCAAGGGGACGAGCTTAGTTGGAACGACAACTCGAACATAGTTTTCGGTGTAGCCTCCACGGAATGTAGTGGTCATCTTTGAATCATCTTCAAACAACACCGTCGCGACAGTTCCGATTTGAGAACGGTAGAACGCTTGTAATTTCTTTTCCGAAAGTATCCGAAGTTGTTTATTTCGTTTTTTTCGAATATCGTTCGGCACCGGCTGTTTCATTGTAACCGCTTTCGTGTTTGGTCTTTCACTGTACGTAAAAACATGAAGATAACTGATTTCCAGTTCTGTAAGGAATTCCAAGCTCTTCAAAAAATCATCTTCGGTCTCCCCTGGGAAACCAACGATTACATCAACGCCAATCCCACAATGTGGCATAACCTGTTTCACTTTCAAAATTCGTTCGCGATAGAGAGAAGTATTATATCGACGTTGCATCAACTTCAACACATTATCCGAACCCGATTGTAACGGGATATGAAAATGTGGACAAAATTTCTTACTCGAAGCAACCAGTTCAATGATTTCATCAGTGAGGAGGTTTGGCTCGATCGAGCTGATTCGGATACGGGCTGTAACTGCCTCGTCAAATTCAAGCGCTTGTACAAGTTCAAAAAAACTACTTCCGGTCTTTGCTCCAAAGTCACCGACATTTACTCCTGAAAGCACGATCTCTCCGAAGCCGTCATTAGAAAGGCGCCGAGCTTCGAACAATATTTCATTAATCTCCGTAGAGCGTGAAACGCCACGTGCCATCGGGATGGTACAGTATGTGCAGGTATAATCACAACCATCTTGTACTTTCAAAAAAGCTCGAGTACGTTCGGATGTATCAGCTGTTGCGGCAATATGAAAATCCGTAGCTTCATCAATTTCCGATGAAAATATCTTCGGAGTATCATTTTTAATAAAATCGGAGATGTTCGAGAAAATATTAAACTTCTCTTTTGCACCAAGAACAACATCCACTCCATCAATACTGGCTATCTCTTCGGGGCGAAGCTGTGCATAACATCCCGTAACGACAATAAACGCGTCAGGATTTTCTCGCAACACCCGACGGACGATCTGTCGGCATTCACGTTCAGCGTTGGAGGTTACCGAGCAAGTGTTCAACAAGAAGACATTCGCGGCATTCGAATCAGAGGTAACTTCCCAATTACGCGAGCGAAACTGTTCGACAATAGTCGAAGTCTCGGCATTATTGAGCTTGCAGCCCAAAGTATGAGCATTTATTCGCATGAAGTCATTAAACGATAAATTGACGGGATTTGTCCCACCGACCCCGTGTTCTTTACCAACGAAATACCCCATTATGACAGCGACTGAACATCATATCGAAACGACAAAAACTGCCCGATTTTATACACTGGGTTCATTTTCCGATACACCAAAGCATCTCTGGATCGTCGCTCATGGTTATATGCAGTTAGGCTCAGACTTTATTAAGATATTCGAACCGATTGCTGATTCCGATACTCTTATCGTTTCCCCTGAAGGCTTGTCGCGGTTTTACACCCGCGGATTTGGCGGAAATATCGGTGCTTCATGGATGACAAAAGAAGATCGATTGAGTGAGATTTCCGATTATGTCTTCTATCTTGATAATGTTTTTGCAAAGGTTATCTCTGCACTTGATTTCCCCGCAAAACGTGTTACACTCCTCGGGTTCTCCCAAGGTTGTCCTACCCTTATGCGCTGGGCAGCTCTCGGGAATATCAACCCCGACGAGGTGGTTTTGTGGTGCGGCGATGCTCCGACCGACCTTGATTATACGCAATATTCCAATAAAATGCAGAATAAAACAACTTGGTTTGTGTGCGGAAACAATGATACTATCATCCCAAAAACTACCCATGAAATGAGTCTCAAACTCCTTACCGACAAAGGGTTGCAGACCGATACAATCTTTTTTGAGGGTGGGCATGAAGTACCTTCGAATACTCTCAAAGAGTTGAAGCTCAGGCTCACCGGCAAATAGAAGTCGTATTTTTGCAGTAATTAATATTAATAATCATTTACAAATATGGCAAGTCAATTTTCATTCGACGTCGTTTCTGAGTTTGATGCTCAAGAAGTCGATAACGCGGTTAATCAAACGAAAAAAGAAGTCGAACAACGTTACGATTTCAAAGGCAGCAATACAACGATAGAGCTAAACCTTAAAGAAAAAACAATCACCCTTCATACCAGTGATGAAATGAAGATCCAAGCGCTATCAGAAATGCTTAACGGCAAAATGATTAAGCGTGGGGTGTCATTAAAGTCACTTGAGTATGGTAAACAAGAAGCCGCAGGTGGTGACACTATCCGTCAGGTCGTTAAGTTGAAGAGTGG
>JANYDV010000158.1 GCA_025363505.1 Bacteroidota bacterium | reverse complement strand
CTGACGGTAAAGACTTCTATGTAGGTCTATTATATCCGTCATTTATGAACCAAAACATCAGCTTCTTTGGTCGTAACGTCCAAGGATTCTATGGTGCTTACCTGCTTATTTCGAGTTATTATAATAACGCGGTAACAGTGAGCTATTTTGACGATGCCGGCAATGAAGCATTCCGCCAGACCTATCAGGTTCAGGCTCGCCGTGCAATTACGGTGCCGCTCGACATCTCTCATACGAAGATGGCAGATCAAAAAGGCGAAGTCGTTGAATACAAGGCTTGCCATATTGTTGCTAAAAGCGCAATTAATGTTCAGTATTTTAGTACGGGTTCCTGCTCAGGTGGTAGCTATCTCGCTTTGCCGACGAATGTACTTGGTAAGAATTATATTGTAGAAAGCTATCATGACAATCCGGGTGGTCTCGGTGGTGTAACTAGCAACGAAGATGCTGCCGGATATTTTATGGTTATTGGTGCTTTTGATGGGACTAGCGTTGAAATCACACCTAACACGACAACTGCTAAAGGCCGTCCGGGTGTAAATTCCGGTGCCGGTTCAAATGGCTTCAAACAGCCATTTAGTATTAGTCTTAATCGTGGTCAATGCTATATGGTGAAGTCAACGGCAGGAGATATCTCCAATGATATTTCCGGAACCTCGGTTATTAGCTCAAAGCCAGTTGCTGTTATTGCCGGTCACGAAAATGCCTTTACTGATGGTAGTGATATTGGTAGTATCACTCTCGAAGCTCGTGATTATATGATTGAACAGATGTTCCCATGCGAATATTGGGATACGACAGGATATGTTTCGATACCATTTGTTGACTCAAAACAGCCTGCTCCCGGTGGTGAAGGGGACGAGTATCACGTATTTACCTGTTCTCCTACCGGTGCTAATATCACTATGAATAGTAATATTCAACGAGATGTCTCTTTAGCAACTTCACTCTATCCTAACCCCGTACCTTCAAAAGTGGGTGTCACGACACCGACGAATTTCTATGAAACCTATCCAGGGGGTAAATTTCACGTAATGATGTATGACCAACGTATGCAAGGTGCCGGTGCGCCATATCCAGCGCCAAGCATGATGAGTATCGTACCTATTTCACGTTGGAAAACTTCCTATTTATGGTCAGTGCCTTCCAATACGTTTGAAATTTTACAAGGGTATTTTATTAATGTGCTCTGCCGTAAAGCAGATTATGACAAAGATAAAATTCAGATCGCTGTCAATAATGGCAAACTTGCATCAATTCGCGCCTCTGGACTTTCAGTCAAAAAAATATGGGGGGCTGGTACCATACCTGACCATCCGGAGTTGATGGGTGTTACTTTTGCTATCGGACCTGGTGCTTATTATGCCACAAGTCTTTCTACAGGACCGGATGCTGGTTTTATGATTTATAACTACGGCTTCCGTGCTATTGACCCTGACCGTGATCTTGGTGATTTCTGCGGAGACGATCACTTCTTTGGCTATGCACTTCCGATCGGTTTTCTTGGCGGAACCGGTGACAGTACAAAATTAACGGTTACTGTCGATACTCTTTGCGCAAAATGGCATGTGTGTGCTCATGTTCGCGGCAAAAATCAGCCGGGAATTAAACAAATATCAATTCTTGATGACCCAAATGGTGATATTGTTCGCCCGGCACGTCAGTTTCATAATGTATTTTTTGATCCGGCTGTTGACCCCGATAATACTCGTGAGCTCAATCTTCCGGGTAACGATTCCGACTATTGTGTTGACATTTATGTAAAGAATCCGCTTGATACCGGTTATTGCCCATTATATATCGTCGATAATAATGGTAATGATTATCTCGTAGAATTACGATACAAATCACCGAAGCTACAACTTGTTATTAAGCCGAATTTCCCCAATGGCAGTGATAGTATTATCTATCCACCGACTGGGGTGGGCGATGAAGTATGTGCAACATTGTACTACATTAATAATGGCGATTCTGCAAAAGGAGACCCGAATGTCAGCATCGTTTCGTCAGATCTAAAGAAGGGTAATGTTGGCTTTACGGTGACAAAAACAGTCCCCGGTTTGCCGGTAACTCTGAATCCTGCTCGAAAGAATAGAGCCGGTGATACACTTGCGATTACAGTCTGTTTCGATCCAAAAGATACGGCTGTACATCTTGATTCATTGTTGTTCACAACCGATTGCTTTAAAGCTCCGGTAACGCTCGTCGGACCTGGCGGCACACCATTAATCTATGCTTCAGATCATGATTATGGTACCGTCGTTGTTGGTGACACAAAGTGTGATACTGTCTCAGTAAAGAATGTTGGTAATTTGCCATTTACCCTCACAGTGAACTACCTGTTGCATGATCTGATTAATTTTTCGATCGATCCAACTGATGCGGCAAAATTACCTGTCATACTAAAACCGGGTGAGAAGTTTATTGTCCACTTCTGTTTCGCTCCGAAAGTAGTCGGACCTGACTCTACGACTAACGATTGGAAAACCGATATTAAAGCCCCTTACACTGATCAGATCAAATCTTGGTCTTACCTCAAAGGTATCGGCGTCAAACCTGGTGTTATTTGGGATCGTATTGTCCAGGCAGATACCACGACATGTAGTGATACAACTGTAAGACGTGTGTACTTGTCTAATCATCAAACCAGCGAAACTTACGTTTATCAAGTATTCTTTGATGGAGCTGATGCAGCAGAATACTCATTAGCACCAAGTCAGGTTTATAGTCCACTTGATGGATTCCCGATGTTGAAGGATGCAACGATTCCTGTTGATTACATCCTCAGACCGAATGTAACCAAAGGATTTGCTGATCGTCATGCAAGGTTGATCGCCTCATTCTATCGTGATACAAAGCATAAGATTCTTGATTCGACAATCATTGATCTCACTGGAGTTATACTCCATCCGGCAGTCACAGCTAACCCAACATTGCTTGACTTTGGTGTTGTTGGTGTAGGTCAGCCGAACTCACTTATCACGACATTGTCGAGTACAGGCACTGCACCGTATATTCTTAGTGCAATTGACTTTAAATCGCCGGTCATTGATATTCTTAGAGACTCCAATAAATTACAAATTGGTGATACTCTTTATCCGGGACAACTTGTCAGCATTACGGTGCAAACTCAGCTTGACTATGTTGGTGACACCACTGTGCCGATCATCTTTAAAGATACTAAATGTGGAAATGATCTTACGGTATTAGTACACATTTTAGCATCACGTAGTGATCTTCAGGGTACCGGCTGGCCTGCCCCTGTAACATTTACTTGCCGCGATACATCGAGCACAGTAAAAGCTACTAATAGGAGCGCCATACCATATACACTGAAGGAAGTGGATATTGTTTCGACCGGAATATATCCGAATGCGACTGAATTTGATTTCATTGACGTCAAAAAGGGTGGAGCATTAAGCAAAACAATTATTGTGGATTCTCTTGTTCAGGTCAAAGGCACAGTCGTATTCCCTGTACAATATCACCCGACATTGCGCGGACCAGCATCTGCACAGGTACGTTATATTTGGGATAGTGCCGGCAAAAAATCTGACACGGTGTATAATATCTTGTCAGGTACTGGCGCTCAGGTACACACCACATTAACGGCTGCAAAAGATGATGTTATGCCTGTTGCTTATAATAACATCACCGGTGAAAATATCACAGTACCGATTCGCTTTACCGGACTTGATACACTACCAGCAAATGCTGATGTTCGTCGTGTAACCTTTGATGTAAGATATAAGGCTGATCTATTTGCATACTTAGGTGTGCAGAGTCCTGCCGGATATACTGCTACTGGTGGTACTCGTGTAACGAGCGTCATGGGTGGTATCAATATGGAGACCCTTCCGCTTAACGTGACTAGCGTTGCGCCAATTGCAAATCTTGATAAAGTTGCTCTTATTGATCTGCAAGTGATGATCGCGAAAGATGTATCAAGTGACTTTGTCATCTCGAACGTGAAGTTCTATGATGGTGCTGGTCAGTTCATCTGTTACGCCGCAGCCGATACTATTCCGGGCTTATTCAATCCAAATCCGTCATGCGCTGATAGTACTCTGCGTGACTATTTGAATCTCAAATTACCAACGCGTATTATCTCGGTATCGCCGAACGTGATCAGTGACAATACGGATCCGATCCTTACGTATAAAGTAATGCAATATGATGTTCAGGTGAAAGTAGAAGTATTCAATATGCTTGGTCAGAAGATCAGCGCACCACGTTATATGAATGCTTCAAGCCTCGGTGAGCATCGTTTACCGATCAATATTCAAGGCTTCAAGAGCGGTACGTATACCGTCCGTCTCTCGACCCCGACCACGACACAAACCGCACAGTTCGTGTTACATAAATAATCGGTCGCAGTAGCATTTACAATTAGGAGCGGGTAGCTTTCTGAAGTTCGGAACTTCAGATAGTTGCCCGCTTCTTGTTTATGAGAGCTTACTCATTTTAATATTAAAGGACTGATTTATGAAACGTTATCTTTCTTTAGCCACACTCGTATATTGTTTTATTATTATGCATTCGGGGGCATCAGTTGCACAACCAACAAGATGGCACCCGACCAAAGGTCCTGTCGGCGGTGCACTCTATGACATCGCCACCGACTCAAGCGGCAACGTATGGATTGCTACCGGTAGAGGCGGTATATATATGTCAGCCGATCATGCTGAATCATGGCAAGCCGTAAATTGGAATTTGCCACAGACAAATATTCTCCGAGTCTGTCCTGCAAAAAATGGTATGATCTTCGCGATCAGTATTGATAAGAAACATCTGTATCGTCTCAATACTCTTACCGCGCGTCCACAGTGGTCTTGGGAAGTGGTGCCGACTGATACTAACGGTGCCCCAATAAATGACATTGTGACAACAGGAGTTGACGGAGAGATTCTGCTTGCATACGGTGGCGTTGGTATGTTACGCTCGACCGATAATGGTGGAAGCTGGAAAATATTAGGCGACTCGCTTAAGAAATCAACGGCAATTGCGGTAGCCAAAGGTGCAAGTGGCGAGTATTGTTTGGTGGGTATTGGCACAGCTATTACTACATCTACTTTATATTTTACAACCAACAGTGGCTCGACTTGGCTAACATATCCTAAACCACTTCCGGGCTTGACAAAACCGACCGGTGCTGCTATTAATGCTAATCATAAAATTCTCGTTTCTACAAAAGCAAATGATACTCGTTTGCCACAGTTTGGTGGAAGAATATATCTTGCTACAGATACCGGTTGGGTGACAGCTTATGAGCGCCCCTACACTTCTAAAGACGGAAAAAATGATATTGATAAATTGGCGAAAGTATTGCCAAGTGGTGTATTGTATGCAAATGCTCACGGACCAACGATCCGCTCGACTGATGGTGGTGTGACATGGAATCCGAGAGATACTAATAAACGTGGTGATGAACCATTTTCGATGTCTGCTACTGCCGACGAAAAATATATTTATCAAACCGGTGAACCTGACGGGGTCTTTATCTCTACTGATCTTGGAGCAAATTGGGTGGATAAGAACAAAGGACTCCAAGTTCATTTTGAGTATGGCTTAGCTATAAATTCAAAGCAACATCTGTTTGCCATTAGTGAATATTCGCTTGATCGGTCAACCGACAACGGTCAAACATGGGATTTTTCGGTTGAATACGGCGAAACATATTTTCCGAGTATTTTTATTGCAAAAAACGATAATATTTTTATCGGCTACACGTTTGGTTTGCTTCGCTCGACCGATAATGGCGAATCCTTTACGAAGGTCATTGATGTTGATTTGACCAACCCATCAAGAACAAATATTGTCTTGGTCACTCGTGAAAGCGGTTCAGGAAAACTCTTTAGTGCTTCTGCTGATAACAATTTTGCTTTGCAAGTATCGACCGATAATGGCAAAACATGGGCAAAAGATCCGACGCTTTCGAATTCAGTTCAGCCTCGTGCCATTGGTTGTTCGCACGATACAATTTATCTCTCCACGACCAGTAGTGACATCTATCGTTCGATAGACAACGGTGCGTCTTGGCAAGCCATCTCAACGATCTATACCGGCATTCAGGAGTTTGTTGTGCATACTGACGGCTCGGTACTTGCGTTGCTGGGCGGCGCGAGCGGAGGTATCATTCGATCAGCTGATGGTGGTAATAATTGGAACAAAATATTTCCACCGACTGATGGCAAAGTTGCAACCGACTATTTTGGTATGACCAATGATGATGAGGGGACGATATTTGTGTACACCGATAGTGGGGTATATCGCTCAGACAAAACATACGCTCTGTGGACTAATGTCAGCGATGGGCTTACACCAGGCAACTACGATCCCAAGAAATATATCAATGTTGCTGAGATCGTACAAAACACAAAAAACCGTAGATACTATGCCGCCGTTCGTGGTCTGAGTGTTTATGAAAGTGTGCCGGAGCTCAACGGAGTAAAACAACAATCTCTTCCTTCATCAACTTCGACACTCGAAAATTATCCTAATCCGTTCACGGTCACAACAATGATTAACTTCCATCTTGATGCCGCATCATCGTTGGAGTTGGATATTTATAACGTAGGTGGCCGCCGTGTCGGGAAGATTCTCAGCGCAACCCTGGATGCCGGCGATCATACGGTACCATTCCAATCCGGCAATTTGCCGACTGGAAATTATATGGTAGTTCTTCGTGCCGGAGCTTCTGTGCAGAATTCATGGATCACGATCACAAAATAAGATCAATTCTCTGTTGTTGAAAAATCCCCTTGTTATACTACTGTATAATAAGGGGATTTTCTTTATTGCATATTCTTCAGTCCGAACCCCAATCCGTTCGTATTTTCGTAGAGTTATTACACTGTTAATTTCACGAATGAACATTATTCTCTTCGGACCGCCGGGCGTTGGTAAGGGCACTCAAGCTGAGCGCTTGCGCGATAATTTCAATCTTCATCATATCTCGACCGGTGATATGCTTCGTGCCGCGATCAAAGCGGAGACTCCGCTCGGGCTTGAAGCAAAAAAGTTTGTGGAGTCCGGTGGGTTAGTGCCCGATGAAGTGATTATTGGTTTAGTGCGTGAAGTATTAATTGCCGACCAACAACAAGGCAAAGGTTTTTTGCTTGATGGCTTTCCGAGAACGGTACCGCAAGCAGAAGCCCTTGAGCCACTGTTTGCCGAGCTTCATATTCTTGATGTCAGTATCGTTGTGCTTGATGCGCCCGAAGACGAATTGGTGAAGCGAATGGTAAAGCGCGGTGCTGATTCAGGCAGAGTTGATGATACCGAAGAAACCATTCGACACCGACTGGTAGTCTATCACGATCAAACCAAACCGGTTCAAGATTTTTACGCGAAACGGCGTTCGCTTTCTTTGGTGGACGGACTGGGCTCGGTCGAAGAAATTACCGAGCGGATACAAACGATATTGCAATAAAATTAATACGTGGCAACAGTTTTTTTCACACCTTCTTCAAGTGCGGTGAATGGAGTGTTGTATCCGACGGAAATAAGTTTACTTTCGTTTGCTTCGGTGTAGTATTGATAGGTCTCCCGGATATCTTCGGGAATTGGAATATATTCAATCTTTGGCTGAAGGTCTAATGCGCTAAAAACGGCATTGACCAAATCGTTGAATGTTCTCGCTGCGCCGGTGCCGAGATTATA
>JANYDV010000154.1 GCA_025363505.1 Bacteroidota bacterium | reverse complement strand
ACTACTACGATACCATCATTGGCACGAATTGTATTGGTATTGGCACTGCCATTGATCGTCACAGTCGAGTTAAATGCACAATAGACTGACGAAGCACCAAGTGCTACACCATTTGTGATGGTTGATGATGAGAACAATCCGCCAAATGCACCAGATGACGTTGATGGTGCCGATGCTGTAGATGGCAACACAGTCTCAATCGTCATACCTGTATAGATACCAGAAGCACCACCTGGCAATACTGCACGACCATACAATACCCCAAACGGAGTAGTAGCGGTCGTTTGCGTGGTTGACATAATTCGGAAATGCTCAAGACCATTTGTTGCGAAGACAAGATCTTTTGCATCGGTAGTCCCCATATAATTTTGTCCGCCCGCAGTCCCTGGTGTTGTAGCGGCATTACCTGCAAGTTTCCACGCCGTCACCAGTGTATTCGGATCAACCCATTGCGGAGTTGCACCAATACCTTGTGAAGTTAATACATAATTCAATGTTCCATCGGTACCACGAATATTCAGGGGGCTTGTAAGATTGTTAATGGTAATACCGGCATTAGTAGTGAGCAAACCGGCAGCCGAAGATTTTATGTTTGTACTCTCTACCCAATTCGATCCATTCCAACGAAGTGTGTTATCAAGCACTGTTCCGTTGGCGATTGATGCGATTGATGTCCAAGTCGGAGTTAAGCCCGCGCCACCACTGGTTAATACTTGTCCGCTCGTGCCTACAGACCCATTTAACTGCATTGGTGTGTTCAGTCCATTGAGATCAAAACGCCCAGTTACTCCCAGAACACCTGTCGAACTCGAAGTAACTAAATTGCTTTGTACCCAAGCCGAAGTACCCCCATCCCATCGCAGGGTATTATCTGTCGTCGTTCCGGCTGCAACAAGTGTACCTGTTGCCCAAACCGGTGTTGCACCTGCGCCTTGACTCTTCAGAAATTGACCTGATGTGCCGGCAGAGCCATTAAGTTGTAATGGGCTTGAAGCTGTATTGAGATTTACGCCTGCGTTAGCAGTGAGTAGTCCTGTATTTGTTGTGGTCACATTTACGTTTTCCACCCAAGCAGTCCCGCTCCACCGAAGTGTGCTATTGGTGAATGTTCCGGTTGGAAGCAAATTAAGAGTCTGCCATTGTGGTGTTAAGCCTGCGCCTTGACTTGCTAGAAATTGTCCGCTCGAACCTGCTACACCGTTTAATTGTAAAGGGCTTGCAGTTGTATTCAAATTTAATCCGCCGTTAGCAGTAAGTTGCCCCGAACCACTTGATTTAACTAATGACGTTTCGATCCAACCTGCACCATTCCAACGAAGTGTGTTATCGGTCGCCGTAGCATCAGCAATAAGATTTCCTGTTGTCCAAGTTGGTGTAGCCCCAGCGCCGGCGCTTGTTAGGAATTGACCTGTTGTTCCTGCAGTGGAATTTAGAATCAATGGGCTTGCAGTAGAATTTAATTTAAGACCGGCATCAACACTGATTTGTCCGGTTGTACTCGATTTTACGACCGATGACTCAACCCAGCTCGAGCCATTCCAGCGTAGGGTGTTGTCAACGGCTGAGCCATTTGGCAACAAACTTCCTGTTGTCCATGTAGGTGTTACACCTGCACCGGCACTTGTTAAGAATTGACCTGTCGTACCCGCAGAGCCATTCAAGACAAGTGGACTTGAAGCGGCATTGAGAGTCAATCCTGCATTTACAGTTATTTGACCTGTCGCAGTTGATTTTACGAGAGAAGACTCAACCCAGTTTGATCCATTCCAACGAAGCGTATTATCTGTTGCAGTTCCTGCAGACAAGAGAAATGCTGTTGTCCAAGTCGGTGTATTTCCTGCACCTCCGCTTGTTAAAACTTGTCCGACTGTTCCCGCAGAATTATTGAGTTGTAACGGAGCAGTGGTTCCATTCAAATTGACACCGCCATTTGCTGTTACTAAACCTGTTACACTTGATCTTACGACTGATGATTCGACCCAAGTTGTACCATTCCAACGAAGAGTATTATCTGTTCCGGTACCATTGGGCAACAAACTTCCTGTAGTCCAAGTTGGTGTTGCACCTGCACCGGCACTCGTCAAAAATTGACCTGTTGTTCCGACAGAGCCATTGAGTGACAATGGGCTTGCTGCGGTATTAAGAATAAGACCTGCACTAACAGTTACTTGTCCTGCTGCACTTGCTTTCACTAAAGAGGTTTCAATCCAAGCTGTACCGCTCCAACGAAGCGTATTATCAGTTGCCGTTCCTGCTGTGAGGGTTGCGAGTGTTGTCCAAGTCGGGGTTGCACCTGCACCGGCACTCGTTAATACTTGACCTGTTGTACCGGCAGCACCATTAAGTTGTAATGGACTTGCGGTAGTATTCAAATTCAGCCCACCATTTGCCGTCACTAAACCTGTTGCGCTTGATTTTACGACTGCACTCTCTACCCACGTTGTACCACTCCAACGAAGTGTATTATCAGTAGCGGTTGCATTTGGCAAAAGGCTACCTGTTGACCATGTCGGTGTAACACCTGCACCTGCACTGGTAAGAAATTGTCCCGATGTTCCAGCCGATCCATTTAATTGCAATGGGCTTGAGGTTGTGTTCAAATTGACACCACCGTTTGCAGTGAGCAAACCAGTCGCGCTTGATTTGATCAATGCCGTTTCTACCCAAGCCGCACCACTCCAACGCAATGTATTATCATTAGCTGTTCCTGCGGTGAGTGTTGCGAGTGTCGTCCAAGTCGGGGTTGCACCCGCACCGGCACTGGTTAAGACTTGACCGGAGGTACCAACGACTCCATTGAGTTGCATCGCGGCTGTAGTGCCATTAAGATTGACACCACCATTGGCTGTCACTAAACCCGTTGCACTTGATTTTACGACCGATGATTCAACCCAAGTTGTACCATTCCAACGGAGTGTATTATCGGTTGCAGTACCATTTGATAACAAATTTCCTGTTGTCCAAGTTGGCGTCACACCTGCACCGGCACTTGTTAAGAATTGTCCGCTTGTGCCTGCTGCTCCATTGAGTTGTAACGGACTTGATGCACCATTAAGATTTACACCTGCATTTGTTTTTAAAAGACCAGCTGTCGTTGAAGTTACATTAGAAGTTTCTACCCACGCAATACCACTCCACCGAAGTGTGTTATCGGTCGTTGTTCCTGCTGTGAGTGTGGCGAGCGTCGTCCAAGTTGGTGTTGTACCTGCGCCTGCACTGGTTAAGACTTGTCCTGATGTTCCGGCAGCTCCATTTAACTGCATCGGGGCGGTGGTCCCATTAAGATTTACTCCGCCATTGGCTGTCAATAATCCGGTTGCGCTCGATTTGACTACTGCACTCTCAACCCATGATGCACCATTCCAACGAAGAGTGTTATCTGTTGCTGTTCCCGTAGGTAAGGTATTGATCGTCGTCCAAGTTGGTGTTACTCCAACA